>CASBQB010000081.1 GCA_949127655.1 Chroococcales cyanobacterium PMM_0086
AGGAAAAGCTAGGACATAAGGGAATCTATCCTAATGTAGACTTTTATTCTGGTTTAGTCTATCGAAAGTTAGGTATTCCACAGGATCTCTTTACACCCGTTTTTGCTATTGCCCGCGTTTCTGGTTGGTTGGCTCATTGGAAAGAGCAGCTAGCTGAAAACCGTATCTTTCGTCCTACACAAGTATACACAGGTACTCATGGTTCCTCCTATATACCCATAGAAGAACGCAACGGGTTGACAGTCTCTTTATAACTTTTTCTGGGAGAAAAGGTAAAACACCCCCTTAATCTCCCCTGTTCCTTACCCTGCTTTAATCCCGACAAAATTAGTCGGGTATTGTTGACAGTCAAAGTAGCGCGTGATACGATGGGAGATAATTAATGGCGAGACAATAAAGAGAGAGCAAAAATGACCCAGGCAACAGCAACCCAGAGCTATACACCCACCTTTACTAAACTAGTTTCTAAAGAAGGTGGTATAGAGTATCCCCTAGAAGCTCGCTATGTCTGTGAGGAGACATTCTCCCCCCTAGAAGTAGCCTACGACTATGAATCAATTCGTCGTCAGGTAAGTCGGGAAAAAATTCAAGCAGGGCCTAACTCAATTTGGCGTTACAGAGCTTTTTTACCTGTAGCAACAGATAATGTAATTGATGTAGGGACAGGAATGACCCCTCTGGTCAAATCTAACCGTTTAGCACGTCGCCTGGGACTCAAAAATCTCTACATAAAAAATGATGCTGTGAATATGCCCACTCTCAGCTTTAAAGATCGGGTCGTCTCAGTCGCCCTATCTAGAGCAAGAGAACTAGGCTTTACTACAGTTTCTTGTGCTAGTACTGGAAACCTAGCTAACTCCACAGCCGCCCTAGCTGCCTATGCCGGGTTAGACTGTTGTGTGTTTATTCCTGCAGATTTAGAAGCAGGTAAGATCTTAGGTACTTTAATCTATAACCCTACAGTTATGGCAGTCAAGGGAAATTATGATCAAGTTAACCGACTCTGTTCAGAAGTTGGGAACACATATGACTGGGGTTTTGTCAACATCAATTTACGTCCTTACTATTCAGAAGGTTCTAAAACTCTAGGCTTTGAAGTAGCTGAACAACTAGGCTGGAAACTACCAGATCATATAGTAGCGCCTCTAGCTTCTGGCTCACTCTATACGAAGATTTATAAAGGCTTCCAAGAATTCATTAAAGTGGGTTTAGTAGAAGATAAAACAGTCCGCTTTAGCGGGGCACAAGCAGAAGGCTGTTCTCCCATCGCCCAAGCTTTTAAAGAGGGACGTGATTTTGTGACTCCAGTTAAACCCAATACTATCGCTAAATCTATAGCAATAGGTAATCCTGCAGATGGCGTATATGCGATGAATATAGCTAAAAAAACAGGTGGTTATATAGAGAGTGTCAATGATGCAGAAATCATAGCTGGGATGAAGTTACTAGCCGAAACAGAAGGCATCTTTACAGAGACTGCAGGCGGCACAACCATTGCTGTACTTCAAAAATTGGTAGAAGCAGGCAAAATTGACCCAGAAGAAACCACCGTTGTCTATATCACCGGAAATGGTTTAAAAACGCAAGAAGCGGTTCAAGGATATATCGGTGAACCCCTCCTTATTGAACCGAAACTAGAAAGCTTTGAGCGCGCTTTAGAACGCTCTCGTACCTTAGAACGTCTAGAATGGCAACAAGTCTCAGTCTAATTAAAGAAATTACAAGCAAAAGTTATGAGTATTCTTGTTTTGATTCCGCCCGCCCTCCAGAAATTTACTAATAATCAAGCCAAGTTTGAATGTAGCGCCGCTAGTGTAACAGACCTGCTCAACGTACTAGAGGACGAATGTCCTGGAATCAAGTCTAGACTCTGTAATGAGACTGGACAGATCCGCCAGTTTGTCAATTTCTATGTCAATAGTGAGGATATCCGTTTCCTAGAAGGAGCAGGTACAGCACTACAAGATGGAGATGAAGTGAGTATCGTTCCTGCTGTTGCCGGTGGATAGTTACAGTAGATTTCTTGCCTTTAATCTGAGGTACTGATTGACCAATTGCTCACTCATTTGATCAGCAGGTGCATCTAAGACTAATACTCCTCGTTGTTTCAATTTAGCAAAAGCGATCTGACGTTGTGCTAGTAAATCTAGAGCAACTGCCCGATTGTAGGATAAAGTGAGATTTTCTGTAGGAGTATGCGCAATCAGATCTATTTGTGGATCGCGCAATGCCACACAGAAAGGCAGATAACGGGGCTTTAAACGTGCCATGGCAGCTAAAAGAGCAGACGAAGCAACCGCATCAACTAGATCAGTTATGATGACCACTAAAGCTCTGCGTGACTGTTGTTTAACTAGTTGATTGACAGCACTAAAATAATCTGATTCTAAAAGCACAGGTTGTAGAGGAGTTAATCTCTCTATCAACTTAGATAGATGTTCTTGTCCTCTCTCTGGTGGTATCCAGGTAGCAACCTCCCGGTCGAAAACCCCCACCCCTACTCGATCCCCACGCTGTAGACCAGCTAAGGACAGAGCTAAAGTACTATTTAGACCCCAATCAAAACGCTGTAAGCCTTGAACAGATGCAGTCATTAAGCGTCCTCTATCTAGTAGAATAATCAAAGTCTGCTCTCTTTCAGGTTCTAAGACCCTCACAACAGGTAAAGAGCGACGCGCTGAAGCCTTCCAATCAATAAAGCGCAGATCATCTCCTATCGTGTAGTCGCGTAGCTCAGAAAATTCTGTTCCCTGTCCCAGTGGACGACGAGAAATCAGACTACCCGAACCCTCTAAGGTAATGCGCACAGAGATAGACCGTAACCCGATTAAGTCAGGATAGACAGCGACCTGAGTTTCACTCTTAACCGTCCATTGACTCCAAATTAATCCCCAAATACTCAATTGTCTTAGCTGAAGATTACCCCAAGTATATTCTCCACGCACAGAAGGACGTGCAGTATAAGTAAAGTCTTCGATTGTCTTAGCTTTGATGTCTCGATAAATTAGAGGGAAAGAAACAGTAAACCCTTCAGGATAACCATCTCTAATAATGATAGAAGCAGGTAAGTTTTTACTTGAAAGAGAGAGAGTTACTGGATTATCTCTACCTATCGATAATTTAGCCAAAGGAAGACGATATATTGAAATACGATTAGCTTTACTCTTCTGTCTATCCCAAACAGTTAAACCCAGTAAAATAAGATTATAAAGAAGAGTAGTTTCAAGCGCTATTTGAACACTAAAAACCACTGCGATAATTAAGGCAAAAACTGCACCTGCTAGTAAGAATAGATATAGACGTGTAGAGGGGATCATTTTAAAAAGTTAATTATTAGGCTTCTTTAGATTACTCTTAATAATAGCTATAACTTGTTATTTTGTCATGCTAATGAAAACATCTAAAAACTTAATTCTCTACCTAGTTTTATCTATAATTGCTTTTGGGATGCTTTTCCCTTTATTTTGGTTAATTAGTACATCTCTCAAATCACCTCTTGAAGATGTTTTTAGTTCAGGACTACAAATTGTACCACTTCATCCCACACTAACTAATTTTAGGCGGGTTTGGCAGTCCTATCCTTTCGGGCAATATCTTTTAAACAGTACAATAATTGCAGGACTGACAGTAATTTTAAACTTGTTATTCTCTGCTTTAGCTGCTTACCCACTAGCAAGACTCGATTTTGTAGGGCGTAAAATCATCTTTGCTGCCATAGTCGCTACTTTGATGATTCCTTTTCAGATTATTATGATTCCTCTCTATATTCTGATTATTCAACTAGGCTTAAAAAATAGCTATCTAGGGGTTATTTTTCCTTCGATTGCTTCAGCTTTTGGTATATTCTTATTACGTCAAGCCTTTGCTAGTGTTCCCAAGGAGTTAGAGGAGGCTGGTCGAATGGATGGCTGTTCTGAATTAGACTTATGGTGGTCAATTATGATCCCTGCTATTCGTCCAGCTTTAACTACCCTAGCTCTTTTTGTTTTTATTGGCTCCTGGAGTGATTTTCTCTGGCCTCTGATTGTCCTTGAAGATGACAAATCCTATACACTGCCTCTAGGGGTTGCTAAATTAGCCAGTGCTTTAGATTTAGATTGGCGCTTAATTGCTGCTGGTTCAGTCATTTCTCTTGTACCTGTTATAGCCGTTTTTCTCTTTTTGCAGAGATATTTAGTCCCGACCAATATTGGCTCAGGAATAAAGGGATGAAGAACCCAAAAAAATGTGTTAAAATTAACAATTAAGTTAAATATCTCACGAACAGTGAGCGTGAGAAAATTAAACAATAAGAAATATTAAGTATTCAATAGGTTGACGAGTGGTTTCATCAATTCCTAAGGCAACTCCAGCAACGTCCCAAACTGTAATTAACGAGGCTCCTGAACTTCAGAAAGGCTCCTATATCCTAATGGATAGTCTAAAACGCCATGGAGTTCAACATATATTTGGTTACCCTGGAGGAGCAATTCTCCCCCTCTATGACGAATTGTACAAATTCCAAGCTAGAGGTGAAGTAAAACATATACTAGTGCGACATGAACAGGGGGCTGCTCATGCAGCAGACGGTTACGCCCGTGCAACCGGAAAAGTGGGGGTCTGCTTTGCTACATCCGGTCCAGGAGCAACCAACCTAGTTACAGGGATCGCTACAGCCCATATGGACTCGATCCCCATGGTGATTATCACAGGACAAGTACCAAGAGCAGCAATTGGCAGTGATGCTTTTCAAGAAACAGATATTTATGGCATCACATTACCAATTGTTAAGCATTCTTATGTAGTACGTCACGCGAGAGATATGGCGAGGATTATTGCAGAAGCCTTTCATATTGCTAGCACAGGAAGACCTGGCCCTGTTTTAGTGGATATCCCCAAAGATGTAGGGTTAGAAGAGTGTGATTATCTTAGAGTCGAACCAGGGATAGTCAAACTGCCTGGATATCGTCCGAAATTCAAGGGCAATATTCGCCAAATTGATCCAGCACTAGAGTTGATAGAAGAGTCGAGAAGACCTCTACTCTATATAGGTGGGGGGGCAATTACGGCCAATGCTTACCTAGAAATTAAAGAACTAGCCCAAAAATTTAAGATCCCCGTTACCACAACGCTGATGGGTCTGGGTGCTTTTGATGAACATGACCCCCTATCTTTGGGAATGTTAGGAATGCACGGGACAGCCTATGCTAACTTTGCCGTAATGAACTGTGACCTATTGATCGCAGTAGGGGCACGTTTTGATGATCGGGTAACAGGAAAGCTGGATGAGTTTGCTGCAGTTGCTAAGGTAATTCACATAGATATTGACCCAGCAGAAGTAGGTAAAAACCGTATTCCTCAAGTTCCTATTGTTGGGGATGTACGTCAAGTCCTCCAACAAATGTTACAAAGAGCTAGAGAACTTGACTTACCTACGAACCCTAAAAAGACCGAAGAATGGCTAAGTAGAGTTAAACGTTGGGAGAAGGAATACCCCTTAGAAGTACCTCAATATCCTGAGATTCTCTCACCGCAAGAAGTAATAGTTGAAATAGGTCGTCAAGCACCCAATGCTTACTATACAACTGATGTCGGACAACACCAAATGTGGGCAGCCCAGTTCCTGAAAATGGGTCCCCGTCGCTGGATTTCTAGTGGTGGACTTGGCACAATGGGTTATGGATTACCTGCAGCTTTAGGTGCTCAATTAGGGGTAGATGATGAGCAGGTCATCTGTATAAGTGGGGATGCCAGTTTTCAAATGAATCTCCAGGAGTTAGCAACTCTAGCTCAATATAAAATACCCGTCAAAACAGTGATCATTAACAATGGTTGGCAGGGTATGGTGCGTCAGTGGCAGCAGAGTTTCTACCAAGAACGCTACTCATCCTCTGACATGATCCCAGGAATGCCTAACTTTGAATTACTAGCTCAAGCTTTCGGATTAAAAGGGATGACAGTTAGTACTCGCTCTGATCTATCTATAGCTATTAGCCAGATGTTAGCTCACGACGGGCCTGTCTTAATGGATGTGCGGGTTAAACGAGATGAAAACTGTTACCCAATGGTCGCACCTGGTAAAAATAATGCCCAGATGATCGGGTTAGCTAAAAAACCGCCTAGTGAAGTTGTATCTGAGCTTGCACAATGTCCTGAATGTGGTACGCAGAACAGAAAAGACCATAAGTTCTGTCCTGAATGTGGCGCTCAACTATAGTGTTTAGTATCCAGAGTGAAAAATAATTACTCTGGATTACAATCTATAAGAGATTTTTTAAAGTTTCTGAATTAAATAAAGTTAGCTACTTTTACTAAACGCTTATTAGAGATACTTGATTTAGATTGTTTAAGTCGTTCTATTTCAGGCAAAGTCTCAGCAGTAAAATAACTTTCTCCACAAGGGAAACAAACAATTAGAGGAATGTTTTCAATAACCAATAAATCATCAGCTTTTCCATAAGTTCTCGTGATTGTGCGAATTTTTACGCCTTCAGTTCTACAAATTTCACACATCATAGATTTATTACCTTTACTCAAAGAGCGAGAAAAACTTGAATTCTAGTGTGTTTTTTGTTCTTTGGCATCACACTAGAATTAGTAATTCCCAATATCACGCCGATAGTAAATACCCTCAAAACTAATACTTTCTAGAGTTGCATAGGCTTTACTTCTAGCTGTGTTCAAGTCAGATCCTATCCCTGTCACTCCTAATACTCTGCCACCATTAGTTAAGAGGTTGTCGCCTTGGTAAGTAGTTCCTGAATGAAAAATCAGAGCATCACTAACTTGCTCAGTTTTTACTCCTGTAATCAAGTTACCTTTATTATAAGAACACGGATAGCCGCCTGATGCCGCAATCACACAGACTGCATGACCTTGGTGCCATTCTAAAGGGGGAAATTCGCCTAAACGTTGGTTAATACAGGCTAAGATTATTTCATCTAGGGGGGTCTTTAAAAGGGGTAAAATAACCTGTGTTTCTGGGTCACCAAAACGACAGTTAAATTCTAAAATTTTAGCTACTCCTTCTGGAGAAATCATCAAACCTGCATAGAGTACCCCACAGTAATCAATTCCTCTTTTGCGAAGTTCTCTTATTGTCGGCGCCAAAATAGTTTCTTTTACTTGTTCTTCAAGAGCAGGGGTTAAAATGGGTGCAGGACAATAAGCACCCATACCACCAGTATTAAGCCCCGTATTACCTTCTCCTATGCGTTTATGATCTTGGGCTGGTAAAAGTAGACGAAAATCAAGTCCATCGGTTACCGCTAAAACTGAGACTTCCTGACCTTCTAGATACTCTTCGATAACCAGTTTCTGATAACCTTCGGAAAAAAGTGTTTCTACCGCCTGATCTGCTTCGGTTGGACTCATAGCGATGATCACCCCTTTACCAGCAGCTAAACCATCAGCTTTAATGACTATAGGTGCCCCCTTTTCTTTTAAATAAGCTTTAGCACCTTCTATCTCACTAAAGGTCTCTGAGGCGGCTGTGGGAATAGCTGCGCTCTTAAAAAGCTCTTTGGCCCACGCTTTACTTGACTCTATCTGTGCAGCTATTTGAGTAGGACCAAATACTTTTATCCCCTTTTTTTGTAGTATATCCGTAATACCAAGAGCTAAAGGCAGTTCTGGTCCAATAATAACAAAGTCTATCTCCTCTTCCTGGACAATCATTTCTAGAGACTGAAAGTCATCTACAGATATTGCTCTATTTTCACAACCTGATAATCTGGCTGTACCTCCATTACCTGGTGCACAGACAACCTTAGTAACCTGATCAGACTGTAATAAACTCCAAGCAAGGGCGTGTTCACGTCCTCCGTTACCTACTACTAATACTTTATGACTTATGGACATCTTTTGTTCATTTTATTTTGTAATTTTACGATCTCTCGCTATGCTCAAACAAATTCAAGACAATTGTTTACCGTCTTTGATAGCAATAATATTAAGACACGCTTGTAAATTCTCTAGAGATTCTATAGGTACTAATTCTTCTAGATAGGAACGGTAACGAAATAATTGATAACCTTTACCTTGAAGAAACTCTGATACTTCTTGATTAGAACCTTTATCTCCAGATATATTTTCATAGAGAATTTTAGGACTAAAGCGTTCTATTAAAGTCTGACTACCAAGTAAAACTTCTATTTCATGTCCTTCTGCATCTATTTTCAACCAGTCTACTTGTTGTAATTCTTCTTTTTCGATTAGGCTATCTAAAGTAATAAAAGTAACTTTTTCTAAGCCTTGAGATTCTTCAGTCTCTCCCTTAATTATCTCATTTAACTCACTAGAACTCTGTAACGACAAAAAGCCGATTCCAGCCTCTTTACTAGCAGCAGAACCATATATTTTAACCCAAGATAAGTTATTAAGGCGACAGGTTTCTTCTAAACATCTTACACAGAAACTAAATGGTTCAATAGCAATAACTTTCCCAGTTTGACCAACTCGACTAGCTGCGCTTAAAGTATAAACTCCCACATTTGCACCAACATCAATAACAGTCATTCCCTGAGAGAGTATATTTCGCCACAATTCCATCTCCGACTCAAACCAATCCCCTTCAGCTAGCATTACAGATGTAACAATACTTTTTAAGCTAGCTTCAACAGTCATCAGATATTCTTGAAAAACCACATAGCTAAATTTACTCTCAAGGGGTAATTTTGTCCAGTCCCATTCTTTTGATGTTTCGGCTAAATTTTGCCCCATTTGATGCCAATATTGAGCTATTGGTAATTCTGGTAAATCTTTATAAGCTAGATAAAGTGCCTGGATAATTTCGCTAACACCTGGTTTAAGAGAGTTAGCGTATTGTAGATAATATAAACCTTCAATTTGCTGATTAAGAAGATAAGCTAATCCCAATTTAAAATTATTCTCAAGAGAGGTTAGATTGAGTGATAAAGCTAATTGTAAGGCTCTTTGAGATTGCCCATTGTAGAAAGTAAGTGGACTTCTAAGAACCACTTCTAATGACATTAACAAAGCCTGTTGATTTCCGTTATCTGTTTCTAGTATTTTTTTAATTATTTCTCCATTATTAAATTTTTTAGGAGAAGGCAAATAGATTAATCCTGGAGGCATAATAGCTGAGTTTTGATCTACTGGCTGTAGAAGAGAAATAAATTGGGGAAATGAGAGATTGACGGCTGTAGTTCGCTCATCTATTAAAAAGTAAAGTAAGGCTAAATGCGCTATTTGTAATGGGTGGATCTCTTCAACTTGACGATTAAGCAAATTAAAAGCCATCTCTAAATAAGTTATTCTAGTTTGCTGATCCCCGGCAACTTCTGCTTCAATTAAGGCCATAACCGCAACATTATTTAATTCAAGACTTGATTGAGGTTCGTCCCAATTAGTAGACTCAATATTTCTGATCCATTCTGTTGATAGACTGAATTCTATCTCTGGGTAAGCCGCCTCTAAATAGTCTTGATAATAGTTCAACATTAGACACTAGATTTTTTAAGTAATTTCTTATATTATTAAGCATAAAATATCCCCTTCTCTATTTTAAATGACTAGAAAAGGGGGATATAAGGTGAAAATAGATGTTACTGAACGGTCACTTTAGCAACCATTCCAGCGCCACGGTGAGGTTCACAGTAGTAGGTGAAAGTTCCAGTTTCATCAAAAGTGGTCTCAAAAGACTCTCCAGGTGCAAAGACAAGAGCTTTATGAGAAAGCTTCACTGCTTCTTTGGGGTCTTCACTAGGGTTAAAAACAACGTTATGGGGGGATAGCTTGTTGTTAATCCATTCCACTGTATCACCGACTTTAATTGTGAGATCTGAGGGTTCAAATTTTAACATTCCGCTGTCACTTCCCATTTTAACTTTGTATGTCTCTGCAGAGGCAGGAGATACAACTAGGAGAAAGCTAATTACTAGCGAAAGTGCTATTGAGAAGACTAGGGTGAGCTTTCTTGACATTTTCCGGTTGTCCTGTAAAGAAATTTATATGTTTGACTAGATGGTGACTTTTTGTTATCTCAAATGTCCCTTATTAATATTCTATCAGCAAACTACGACAGTCTGTCGTTTGACATCTAGTTTATTTTTTGTAGAGGATGTGATTAGGCCTATTTCCCTTCCGAGATTTATAAGGAGAACTCACTTGAAAAAGATATTCATTTCCATCATTACTGTTCTAGTTGTCATTACTGCTTTATTTACTCGTCCTGCTTTAGCTGCAGATGCTGCACATGGCCAACAACTTTTCGGTACTAACTGTGCTTCTTGTCATGCAGGTGGTAAAAATCTAGTCAACCCTGCCAAAACTCTTGGGTTAAGTGATTTAGAACACTATCAAATGGACTCTTTAGAAGCTATTACTACTCAGATTACCAAAGGTAAAAATGCGATGCCCGCTTTTACTGGTCGTTTAAAGCCTAGTGATATTGAAGATATAGCTTCATATGTTCTAGCACAGGCTCAAAAAGGCTGGTAAGTAATAGTGAAAGTAGTGAATAGTTAAAGCTGTTCACTATTTTAGCTTCTATAGCGATCCTAAATGATTGGTCATGTAAAGAACAAATGAACCTCTTGTAAGAGGCACTCCCCGCCTGTGAATTTCTCCAAGTTTTAATTAATTAACTCCTTGATAGCTCATAATGATTGACCTCAGCTAACTTTAATAAGCCATCAATCGATAAATCTTCATCAATCATTAACCAATGTATCCCGTACCCAGAAGGCGATATTTGATAAATTTGTCTTTCTCTTTCGGTTGCCTCTAGTAATCGTCCAGAAATAACTTCTAAAGGAAACCGATATACCTTATTATCAACTGATAGAGTTAGATAGTCATCTTCAAAATTGATTTTTTCAATCTCATGTAACTTTTTCATTGTTTACCCATATTAAAGTTATTCCACCCTTCAATCAATTCGTCAAAATTCTGATAAATAATCTTTTTGATTTCTCTAATATCTTTATTATTCATATTATATAGATAAGCTTTTCTAACTTCATAAATATTTACTTCTAACCAGTATTTACATTCTTTATCTCCCTTTTGACAATGAATATGAATAGGTTCATTCCCTTCATTAGAATAAAAAAATAATCGCCAACCCTTAATATATAGAATAGTTGGCATAATCTATAATCTTTTTAATCGCTTGTGAACAACAGGTGACAGAGATTTCATATAGTTAAAGCTGTTCACTACTTTATAGGATAGTTGATGATCCATTGATGTGCTTTATCTAAGAGATTTTTAAGTTCTCCAGCACTACTAAGATTCCAGGTTTTAAGATTACCGTTGCGAGAAAGAGTGATTATCTCTCCATTAAGAGAACTAAAAGCAACGCCATAAATAGCTTCAGAACTATCATTAAATTCAGCTTTTAGATTGCCTTGCCTATCCCATAGTCTAACAGTACCATCTTCTGCCCCTGTTACAATAGACTGTCCATCAGGACTAAAATTGACACTATAGACAGGAAGAAAGTCTTCTTGCAGGTTTAAGTTAACTAAAGTCTGTCCATTATCTCCCCATAGCTTGACCTGTCCATCACGAGAAGCTGTTAGGATACCACCGCCCATATGGGGACTAAATTGGACTTGATAGAGAAGCTTTTTGCCTCCTCTAATTGTATATTTTAACCCTCCCTGTAAATCCCAAATCTTGGCTATGCCTTCTCCTGTCTGTTCGTCCTGGGAAGCTGTAGCAATCTTTTGGCCATTCGGACTAAAACTGAGACTATAGATAGGATTGGGATGTGTTGGAAAAGAAGATATTTTCTGCAGGGTGTCTTCTTGCAATCGCCAAAGACCTACTTGGGTAACATTTTGACTAGGGGTTTGATAGGCAATAGCCAGTAATTTACTATCTGGACTAAACTTAACACTATAGGTCTGTGCAAAGTCCTTGAGGGTAAATAATTTCTGATTACCCTGCCAAACATTGACAACTCCACTGATCGAAGCAGTCACTAGATATCGACCATCTTTACTCCAGTCGAGACTATAGATCCAGTCGGGGTGTGCTTGCCATTGTTTCTTTAATTTACCTTGTTTATCTAATAGATAGACCTTTCCCGCAGTAGAAGAAAAGGCTATTAACTGTTTCTGTGGATTAAAACTAACACTTGTGACTGTTTCTGTGGAGGTTAGTAGAGATTTTGATTGAGATAATGACCAAATTTTAACAGTTTGATCACTAGATGCTGTGGCAATTTCTTCACCTTTTGGACTAAATTTAGCATCATTAACTGACTCTTGATGTCCTTTGAGAGTTAAGATAATCTCTCCTTGAAGAGTCCATAGTTTAGCTGTTCCATCACGCGATGAGGTGACTATAGATTGACCATCAGGACTATAGTTAATACTAGTTAGAGCATTTTGATGTGCTTTTACTTTAATTTCTTGACCAGTTTGCAGGTTACGCAGTCTATAGGTTCCATCTTTTAAGGCCGCTGCTAAAAAATGACCATCGGGACTATAATTTACATCATTGATCGGAATTCCTATAGACCAAGTGTCTTTTTTTTCTCCTTTAATAGTCCATTTTTTAACTGTTCCATCACGTGAGGCTGTGGCAATTTCTAGATTTTTAGGGGCAAAAACTGCTGCTGAGACTGATTTTAGGTGACCGCGTAAAACATGAATAACTTTTCCTTGGGAATTCCATATTCTGGCTGTATTATCTGTTGATGCTGTAACGATTAAATCATCATACGTATTAAAATTAATCCCATTAATTGCACCTTGATGTCCTTTAAGAGTAGCAAGAAGTTTCCCTGTAATTGTCCAAATTTTCCCTACTCCATCTTGATTAGCTGTTGCTATTCTATCACCTTTTGAACTTATATTAATGCTATAAATAGAACTATTTTGTTTAATAATTGTTTTAATAATCTCTTTATTTCTATCTAATAATATTACTTTTCCATCACTAGATGCAGTTGCTAAATAGCGTCCATCACGACTAAAACTAAGATTATTAACTGTATCTTGATAACGAATAATTCCATGTTTATCTCTTAGTCTTGTTAGAATTTTCTGTAAGCTAAAAAGAGGACTTGTTGCGGGATATTCTTGTAGAGAGCGACCATCTTGAACTATTTGATAGAGTTGCTGACCAGCTTTAATGGCTGATTTTAATCCCTGAATTTGATTATATTGAAATTGTCCCCAAGCCCTTTCTCCTGCAATTTGTAGTTGATTACCTTGCCAAGCTTCTTGTTGTCTTTTCCAGGCTAAACTAGAGAAAATAAGAGAGCCTAAAATCAAAGTAATACTAATACCTAAACTTAGGGTTATTCTCCTTTGGGCTTGAGAGTTTGCTTGCTCTAAAATACTAATAGCTTGTTGTTTAACTGCTAATTCTATTTCTGCTTCTTGATTGGCTAGTTTTTGACTAGCTGCTAAAAACTCATAATCTAATCCACTAAGGCTCTTTCCCTGTGCCCAAAATAAGGCATCTTCTAAGGCTTTTCCCCTCAATAAACGTGAGTTATCTTGAGATTTATCACTATTCCAAGCTTGAATAGCTTCTCCATAAGGTCGTAGTTTAGTTAGTTCTTGTTTAAGCCAAGTTAGACTAAAGACAGATTGATAAATTTGATTATATATCCTCAGTTGATTATTTTGTTTGACGATTAAACCAGACAGTCTTAATTCACTCTCTTCTGGAGTATTTTCTGCTTTAAGACCATCTTTTTGTAAGATATTCTGATAGAGTCCTAGTAGACTGCTTACCTTCTGTGTACGATAGAAAAGACGGTCTCTAATGGTTCTTAAATGTATAGGTTCATCTTGACTTTCCCAATGGTTAATAATTTGATTTTCTACTAATTCTTTCAGATATTCTTTCTCTTGTCCTGTTTCTATTGTTCCTGGATTTTGTAGGAGTAATTGACAGATTTTTTGAGTTAAAAAAGGCTGTCCCCCTGTCCAAAAGAGAATTTCTTTTAAGACTATTTCAGGCTGTGAGGATTTAAGATTTAAACCAGCTGCTAAAGGGGCTATTTGTGCTGTTGTAAAACCAGTTAATTCTATAGCTTGACCTATATTAAAAGGTGTCTCTGTTTTGGATTGAATTAAGTCTGTAGGAGTAGCTACCCCAAAGAGAGTAAAAGTCAATCTTTCATATTCTGGATATTCTGCCCTTTGGTTATAGCAAAAACGAATCCAAGAAAAGAAATCATCAAGAGAAAAGTTGAGACTGAGAACTTTATCTATCTCATCAATAAAGATAAAATACTCAGAACT
>CASBQB010000082.1 GCA_949127655.1 Chroococcales cyanobacterium PMM_0086
ATGGGTCGCCTGGGATTCGAACCCAGGACTAATCGGTTAAAAGCCGAGTGCTCTACCACTGAGCTAGCGACCCTTTTGTGCTATTTCTCACACGATTATCAATCTTATCACTCTCTTTTTTAAAATGCAAGCTTTTTTTAAAAAAATCTTGCATTCATCTCTACAACTGCTTCTTGGCTTTGACCTGCTTCAAGATAAAGTAAATTAGTACCTGTATTGAAGGCATTTCTAGGGGAAGTCCAAGGTTCTAGACAGATGAAGTCTTTTCCTTTAACTGTCCAAAAGACTAATTTAGAGTAGTCTGGAGAATAAGACATTTGAAGTTCTAAGCCTCGTTGAGTATCTCGATAGGTAACCGAGGAATCTGAGAGAGAACCGAAAGTCACATCTATCTCTTCTAAACTGAAATCAAAGTCTCCTGCAAAGCGGTATTCAGTCTGCGTCTTTTTATCTTCATAGCACATTGAGGGGATAACAAAGGCGAGTTGACTTTTATCTGCTACCTGGAAGTAGGGATGGAACCCATGACTATAAGGCATCACTTGATTAGACTTGTTAGTATATTTTTGAAGGATGCGGAGAGTCTGTCCTACTATCTCATAAGTATATTCAATCTTAAAGTCAAATGGGTATACTTGGCGGGTTGCTGGGGTGCTTTCCAAAGAGAGAGTAAGACTAGCTGAATTTACTGTAGATTCTTTCAGTACAGTCCAGGGTAAATCTCGCGCAAAGCCGTGTTGTTTGAGTTGATAAGACTTCCCTTGATGAGTATAAGTATTATCAGCAAGATTACCGCAGATGGGAAAAAGAATCGGAATACCACCTCTGACGCTTAATTCTGGATCTTTAAAGCGTTCTGTATCGAGGTAAAAGATCTCTTGTTCTTTAATTTTCCAACTTGTGACAATGCCGCCTTTTTGGGGGACAACTTCTAAATTTACTTGGCTTTCTTGATCCTGAAGAAAGTAGGTTAAATACTGTCCTTGTTGCGTTGAAGTTACTTTAAACATTTTTACTGTCCTCATTGTTTAAAAAAAGAATCATGCAATTTAAGTATATTTCTTATTCTTTAAAAACATCAATATTAATTTTATGTAACAAAATATACGAAAGATTAAATAGAACAATGAAACTCTAGTAGTTAACGATAAGACTTTTTGAAGAAAACAAATAAAAAGTTTTTATGTTTTACACCAGATTAAGGAAAATCTCTAAGTATGCTTCGTAATCTCTTTTCTTGGCAAGGTAAATATAAGGTACTAAATTTAAGTTGGATCGCCTTTTTTCTAACCTTTGTAGTGTGGTTTAATTTTACACCTTTTGGCTCAAACATTGGCGCGGAACTATCTTTAACCCCGGAACAAGTAAAAACCCTGGCTATCTGCAACTTAGCTCTAACTATACCAGCAAGAATCATTATTGGGATGTTGCTGGATCGTTACGGGGGTAAGGTTACTTTTAGTGCCATTTTAATCTTTTCCTTAATTCCCTGTCTATTAACAGCAACTGCCCATGATTTTACTCAATTAGTGATCAGTCGTCTGTTGATGGGTATTGTAGGCAGTGGGTTCGTTGTAGGGATACGCGTTGTTTCAGAGTGGTTCCCCCCTAAAGAGATCGGTTTGGCCCAAGGTATCTATGGAGGCTGGGGCAACTTTGGCGCATGGGGTGCCCAATTTATACTACCTATTGTAGCTCTTAGCACTGCCTTTTTAGCAGGTGGTGCCAGTAACTGGAGAATAGCTATTGCTTTAAGTGGAGTCATCGCCGCTATTTATGGCGTTATCTACTATAAAAATGTACAGGATACACCCCCTGGAGTTGCTTATCGTCGTCCTAAGCGCAGTGGAGCATTAGAAGTGACTAGCGCCAAGAGTTTTATTGGTCTGTTATTGATGAATTTCGGTTTAATCTGCGCTTTAGGGTTATTAGCTTGGCGTTTAGCTCAACCTAAAATACATTTTCTTAATGTGGGAGGAATGTATACTGTTTGGGTATTCTTAGCTGTTCTGTATCTCTATCAATCTTACAAGGCTTGGCAGGTTAACCGAGAGGTAATTGTCGGTGAGAAGATCTATTCACCCTCTGAACGCTACGAGTTTCGTCAGGTTTCTATCTTGTCCTTTTGTTATGTAGTGACTTTTGGCTCAGAATTAGCTGCTGTTTCGATGCTGCCTCATTTCTATGAGACTACTTTTAGTTTGAATCATCTTACAGCCGACTTGATTGCTTCTAGTTATCCTTTAATGAACCTTTTTTCGCGTCCTAGTGGTGGACTCATCTCAGATCGATTTGGCTCTAGAAAATGGACTATGACTATAATTGTTATTGGAGTAGGACTTAGTTACCTCCTTGCGCAAAGTATTAATAAAACTTGGTCTTTACCTCTAGCCATTTTAGTAACTGTCATTGCTGCTTATTTTGCACAAGCTGGTTGTGGAGCCACTTATAGTATTGTTCCCTTGATTAAAAAAGAAGTTACCGGACAAATTTCAGGTAATGTAGGGGCTTATGGTAACTTTGGTGGAGTGGTCTTTTTGACTCTTTATAGTCTAACTGATGGTGCCACCTTATTTGCTTTTATGGGTGTCGCTGCTTTAATTTGTGCTAGTCTCTGTGGCTTTTTCCTGAAAGAACCAAAAGGCTCTTTTGCTGATCACTATGAGGGTGAGATAACAGGAACTAGTGTTATTTTAGAGGGGTCAAAAGTCAAGAGCTAGCTTGGCAAACATAGATTAATAATAACGCCCTCATTCAAACATATTGTACTAACTATATAGTGTTTTGAGGGCGCAAAGCTTGGTAATATCTAATATATCTATTAATCAAACTCTTACTAAAGCGAATATCTTGACATCTACTTATTATATTCCACATGGTCATTGCTATCTATGGCAAACTCCCCTAGTTTGGCTTCATCTTTATGCAGACCTTTTTACTGCTTTAGCTTACTATTCAATTCCAATTATGTTGGTCTATTTTGTCTCTCAGCGCAAAGAGACCCCTTTTAGGTCTATTTTCGTCTTATTTGGTGCGTTCATTCTTTCCTGTGGTACTAGTCATCTTGCAGAAATTTGGACATTGTGGCACGCAGACTATTGGTTTTCTGGCACCATCAAAGCCTTAACGGCCCTAATTTCTATTTATACAGCCATCTCCCTAGTTACTTTAATTCCCCAAGCTATTGCTTTACCTTCTCCGGCTGAATTAGAAAACTTAAACCAAGCTTTACAAGAACAAATTAAGAATAGAGAAGAAAAAGATATTGTTATTAGAGAACTTAATAAAAAATTAGAGCAAAAAGTCTTTGAAAGAACAGAACAATTAGAAATTACCAATCAACAACTTAATCAAGAAATAGCTGAAAGAAAAAAAATTGAAGCTTCACTCAAAGAAAATCAATACTTTACAGCTAAAGTGATTAAATTAACTCCTAATATAGTCTATGTGTATGACTTAATAGAAAACCGCAGTGTTTATTCTAATGATTTTGTCAATCGACTACTAGGATATAATCCTCTAGAAATGCAAGGAATGCACAATAAAATAGTAGATATGCTGATTCATGCAGATGACCAAGAAAGAGTAAACAAGTATCATCAAGAATGTATCGACTTAAAAGAAGAAGAAACAAGAGAAATAGAATATAAAATCAGAGATAACCAAGGAAAATGGCATTGGCTTAGAAGTGAAGCAGCAAGTTTTGAGAAAATGCCCAACGGACAGACAAAACAAATCATTAGTTGTGCAATAAATATCACAGAAAGAAAAAAAATAGAATTAAAATTAGATGATTTAAATAGTCAACTTTCAGAAAGAATTCACCAACTAGAAAGAAATACCCAAGAGATGATTCAAATGGGTAGAATTACTGATTTTTTACAGGCCTGTTCAACGGTTACAGAAGCGCAAAAAGCTTTACCAGACCTACTCAAGGAGTTATTTGGAGAATCTACAGGCGCAGTAATGATGGTTAAATCTCCAGCAGAAGAAGAAGTAGAAACAGTTGGTATGTGGGGAGATAATCTTGATAGTGAACTTAACTTTAATCGTAGTGACTGTTGGGGCTTAAACTCAGGTAAAACTTATGAAGGTAAAAATACTGATTATCCTAGTTTATGCTGCCATCATGTCCAAAAATCGCAAGAATTAGCACATACTCTCTGTATTCCCATGATAGCTCAAGGTGAAGCTTTAGGACTGGTTTATCTAAATTTTCAAAGTAATAAATATTTGATGCAACTTAAAAGAAACTTAGCTGAAACAGTGGCTAAACAAATGGCTATCGCTTTAGCTAATCTCAAACTCAGAGAAACACTAGAAAAACAAAGCTTTCTTGATCCATTAACTGGATTATATAATCGACGTTATATGGAGATACAACTAGAACAACAAATTAAAGGGAAAAATCTGGGTTTAATCATTTTAGATATTGACTTCTTCAAAAAGATTAATGATACCTATGGACATGAAGCAGGTGATTTAGTTCTTTGTACAATTGGAAAGCAGTTACAGGAAGAATTATCATCTTCAACTTCTTTCTGTCGCTATGGAGGGGAAGAATTCGTTTTAATTGTTCCGAATACACTTTTAGAAGATCTCCTCAAAATGAGTGAGGAATTGCGCACTGCAGTTAAAAAACTCTCCATTGAGTACCAAGATGTTAAGCTTGAAAATATTACAGCTTCTTTTGGTGTTACCTGGTTTTGCGAGAAGTCGATAACTAGTGAAAAACTATTGAGATTAGCAGATCAAGCCCTTTATCAAGCCAAAAGACAGGGGAGAGATAGGGTGATTTATCTTGATGATCAGACTCAATTAAGTATATCTCCACCCAATAATCTCTCTATTCTCAACTCCAACTCCTTCTTAATAGAAGGACATTGAGATAAATCCCGATCAGCCAAGATAGTCTTTTCTGCAGCGTCTCTAGCTAAAATTAACACCTCTTGGTCTTCGACTAAACTAGCTAAAGCAAAATCAGGTAAACCCGATTGACGAGTCCCTAGAACTTGTCCTGGACCTCTTAAACGCATATCCATCTCAGCAATAAAAAAGCCATCTTGAGACTGTTCTAAGACGGTCAGACGTTGAGTAGCATCAGGAGTACGACTACTAGAGGTCAAGAGACAGTAAGATTGATGTTCACCACGTCCAACACGTCCTCG
>CASBQB010000083.1 GCA_949127655.1 Chroococcales cyanobacterium PMM_0086
ATAATAGACCTCTTGCAAAAATAAAAATTAAATCAATTTAAGTCCCAAAAACTCTATTTCTTTCCCCTATTGCCTATTCCCTATTCCCTATTGCCTGACGAATGCCTGAAGTCTAATAATTATAGCAGCTTATATGAGTGGCTATACAAGTTATAGAAGAATAGCTTCTTTGGCCAAAAGGCATTCTAATACTATTTGCGATATTTTTAAGATAACTACCTTAAAAGTTCCATCATTAGCAACTTTATCAAGAAGTTCAACAACAAACTGGTGGAACTGGAATTCTAAATTTAACTGTAGGAACGCCAACAGGTATTATATCAAAAACTCAAGCAGACATTGAACTTGGTTTGGACGATCTGCTTATTTCAGCAGGGTCTTTAAAGCTTGTCTAGCCAGTTTAAATCATTCTATGGGTAAAAGACTTGGCCTTCTCACCTGTATAGTCAGCTACGATATGTCCTGATCCGACAAGTTGATATTTATAGGTAACTAGACCTTCTAAACCAACTGGACCCCTTGGCCGTATTTTTTGAGTACTTATACCTACTTCTGCGCCAAAACCATAGCGAAAACCGTCAGCAAAGCGGGTAGAACAATTACAAAATACTCCTGCTGCATCTACTTGCGCAAAAAAGAGTGAAACAGCTTGCTCATCTTCAGTAATAATGGCCTCAGTATGCCCAGAACCATAAATATTAATGTGGTTAATTGCTTCTTCTAGTGAGTCCACTATTTTAATTGAGAGGATCAGATCACTATATTCTGTTTTCCAGTCTTCTTCTCTTGCCCTGTTACAGGTTATAATTTGCTCTACCCTAGCATCTCCTCTTAATTCTACTTGCTCTTCTTGTAGGGCTGTAGCTATTTGGGGAAGTAAAACAGATGCTGCATCTTGATGGACTAGCAGAGTTTCTATAGCGTTGCAACCTGATGGATATTGAGTTTTGGCATCTACTGTAATCTTAATAGCTTTTTGTGGATCTGCAGTTTTATCTATGTAGAGATGACAGATCCCGTCAGAATGTCCCAAAACTGGTATCTGGGTATTTTCTTGCACATATTTAACAAAAGAGTTGGAACCTCTAGGAATAATCAGGTCTACATATTGCTCTAGAGTTAGTAAAGATCGTATTTCTTCTCTTGTAGTTAAAAGCTGGACTAAATCGGGTGAAACATCAGTTTTAGATAAGGCTTGATGGATTAACTTGACTAAGGTTTGACAGGAATGAGTCGCCTCTAAACCACCTTTGAGAATTACTCCATTACCTGATTTAATAGCTAAAGAGGTTATTTGGATTAAAGCTTCTGGACGGGCTTCAAAAATCACCCCCAACAGACCTAAAGGACAGGATACCCGTTTGAGAATTAAGCCTTTATCCAGTTCTCTGTGAAGTTCTAAGCTACCGACTGGATCATTAAGCTGCTGCACATCATAAATACCTGTAATAGCTTCTTTAAGCTTATTCTTGCCTAATTTGAGACGATTATAAAGAGCTTCAGGAATCTTGCCTTTTGCTTCTAGGCAGTCTGCTAAATTAGCCTCTAAAATTTCCCCAGAATGTTCTTGGAGTAACTCGGCTATGGTTTGAAGTGCTTGATTTTTGGCGCTAGTGGGTAGTAAGGCTAAAAAACTAGCAGCTTCCTTAGCCTTGATCGCCATCTCCACTACCGAGTATGTAGGTGTCAATACCATGATTAACTCTCTATTTAAAGGGCGAACGATGGGACTTGAACCCACGAATGGTGGTACCACAAACCACTGCCTTAACCACTTGGCCACGCTCGCCATCTGACATAATTTAATATAACATAAGGCTGTCTGGTTTGTACAGAATTTTTATGACAAAATTAATTTATGAGATTTTTAGCGTTGGGTATTGGGGGAAGTTTATTAGTGACTTTCATCGGCTGCATGATTCTCACCAATCCTGGACAGAGTGATTATGAAGACTATGCCTCTGAAAAACTAGTCTTTTATCTCAAGGATAAAATCTGCTTAGAAAAGGGGATCAGCCTATTCTTACAGCGCTATTGCCATACATTGGTTGATACTAGTCGTAAGCAGTTAGGGCAGTTTCTCTCGCAAAAGACACAAAGACATAATTATGTTTTCTTCAGTATTTATAAAACAGATTTATTATTTCCGGCTCCTATTCCAAGATATCAATTTGAGACAATTGGCATCTTGGAAAATTTTTACACTTACGAATCAGATCGGGTCTAAACTAGAAAAAAATACCGGTTAAAAATAATGAGCGAATCCGCCAATTCTCTTAGAGATAAAGCAGACAACCTAGAAATTACCAGAACCCCCCCTTGGGGTGCCGTGACCATGTTAGAAGAAGGGACACGTTACCGCATTAACCGGATTGTTGTCAAACCAGGACATCATATTAGTACCCAACTGCACTATCATAGAAGTGAGCATTGGATAGTAGTTTCAGGAACCGCAAAAGTTATCTGCGCTGGACAAGAAACATTAATGATGCAGGAACAGTCTACCTATGTGCCAATGAATACCCCTCATCGTGTAGAAAATCCTGGAGTAATTCCTCTAGTGATGATTGAAGTGCAAAATGGTGAATATCTGGGGGATGACGATATCGTTCGTTTTGCAGAAGAACTCTCAGAAAATCCAGTTCAAAAAGAATAGTAAATGGTTTAAAAAATGTCCGCTCCTCCTTACTCTAACAATTCAACCAAGACTCGTCGTTCTAGAAGAAGCCAAAAAGTAAATAATCATGTCGCAACCGTTTCTAGTGAGCAAAATCGATTTTCTGTACCTAACATTGCCACATTTAAACGCTCTGTTCCTGATGAACTAAAAACTATTTTGCGGTTAGAGAAGGTCTCTTTAGTACTTATGTCTGCTTTAGTTATGACAACATTAGGCCTTTATGCTTGGGCAGTTTATGCACCTAAAATATGGACTAGAGATTACCGAAGATTAGAGAAATTGCAAAGTGATGAACGTAATTTGATTACTAATAACGAAACCCTAAAAAATCACTTAGCCAAACAAGCTAAAAATCCAGCCAGTGGTTTAACAGATGTTCGCCCTTTCCAATCTATATTTTTACCTCAGACCAACAAACTCTCACCTAGAAACCCACCCCCATTAGTATTAAAAGAGAAAACAAAACTGTCAATTCAAGAGCTTGAAACTCCTGTATCCTACTGATGGCAAGAGCAAGATCTAGGTCTAATTCTCAACAGAAAAATCCCAGTCGGCAGCGTGAAAAGCCGTCTGGGTCTTCGTCATCTTCTCAAAAAAGAAGTTTTAAGGGATCTAGTAAAAAAACAAAACTAAAAGTTTTACCTAGGATTGCTACAATTTCAAACAGAAGAGTTATCTATGTTTGGGGAATTTTAGTATTAGGGATTATCGGTTTAGGTGTCAGACTACATAACTTACAGGTAACAGAAGGTCCAAAACTATTATTAAAAGCCAGACAACAACAGATAACCCGTCTACAGCCATATGTACCCCGTCGCTCAATTATTGATAATGTTGGCAATGTCTTAGCGGTAGATCGTCTAGCCTACTCAGTTTATGTACATCCTAAACTATTTAAACTAACCCCAGAAGAAGTGGCAGAAAAACTGGCTCCTCTTTTAGTAGAAAGAACCACTATTCAAGCATTAGTAAAGAAATTTAAGACAAAACAGACAGGGATCAAGTTAGCTAAAGCTTTACCTGAAGATTTAGCTAATAAAATTGCTCAGTTAAATCTAGATGGGGTAGACCTAGATAAAGAGTATGTGCGGTTCTACCCACAAGAAGAATTGGCTTCGGAAGTCATTGGTTATATAGACTCTGGTCGTCAAGGACAAGCTGGCCTAGAAAATAGTCAGAATCAACTCTTAGAACGCGATGCGCCCAGTTTTAAAGTGCAACAGACAGCCCAAGGTGCAATTATGCCAGCTTTCTTGCCTAAAGGCGTTTTGACCTTTGATGAATTGAAACTGCAACTAACTGTAGATCTCAGATTACAAAGAGCCGCTAGAACAGCTTTAAGCGAACAATTGAAAAAGTACAGTGCAAAAAGGGGGGCAGTTTTGGTGATGGATGCCCTGGATGGCTCTATTTTAGCTATGGTCTGTGAACCAACTTACAACCCTAATAAGTATTCAGAAGCAACAGTAGAATTATTTAAAAACTGGACTGTCAGCGATCTCTATGAACCAGGTTCTACTTTTAAACCAATCAATGTGGCAATTGCTCTAAATGCAGGAGTAATTAAACCAGAAACAGTGATCTATGACTCTGGTTCTATCAAAATTGACGGCTGGAATATCCTCAACGCCAGTAAAGCAGGGAATGGGTCAATCAATATTGCACAAATCCTACAGGTCTCAAGTAATATTGGTATGGTACAAATAATGCAGCGCTTGCCTAAAGAGGATTATTACCAACAACTTAGAAAGATCGGCTTAGGAGAAAAAACAAATATTGACCTACCTGGGGAAGTTGCCAGTCACCTCAAAAATAAAGAAGCCTTTTTATATAATTCGATAGAAGCAGCTACAGCTGCCTTTGGTCAAGGTTTCTCTTTAACTCCCGTCAAATTACTCCAGTTACATGGTTCAATTGCCAATGGTGGGCGTTTAGTGACCCCTCATTTGATTAAAGGACTAGTTGATCCTGATGGGAAGACCCACTGGAAGCCTATCTTAAAGACAACTACTCTTTTTCCGCCTCTTGTTGCTCGTCAAGTAGTTGAGATGATGGAAACGGTAGTTACTCAGGGTACTGGAGCCGCAGCAAGCGTCCCGGGTTATCGTATTGGGGGGAAAACTGGCACAGCCCAAAAAGGTAAAGCAAGAGGAGGCTACATGGCTAATGCTAAGATAACCAGTTTTGTAGCCATCCTGCCTGTAGAGTCTCCTCGTTATGTCGTTCTAGTTGTTGTGGATGAACCCAAAGGTGGTAATACCTTTGGTTCTACTGTAGCTGCCCCTGTAGCTAAATCTGTCATTGAGGCTTTAATTTCTTTAGAAGGCATTCCTCCTTCTAGTAACCCCCCACCTGTTAAGCCAAAACTCAAGCGCCTTGACTAGTTATTATTACTCCTTTGTAAACCAACTTTAAAACCTCGGTCATAGTCACTTGAGTTACGAGGATTATCATATCTAGCCCTGTTGGTGCCATCTTGTACACCTCGGTAAAACTCCTGTTCTGGTGTTGGTGCTGGAGCACGGCTCGCTGCATCTGCTCGATTATTACTATTAATAATCAAGGCTGCGCCCGTTGCTACACCCGCCCCTAGAAGAAAGTCTCCAAAACTAGCCTTGGCTGGCGTTGCTAAGAGAGTTACTGTGCTTAATGTTGTTAATATGGTTAAAATCTTTTTCATTAGACCTCTTGGACAAGAATAACTTATTTTCTATTAGTTGGGCGTTCTGCTACCCATCCTTGTGTTCTAAAAAAGACAATCATTGGGCTTTTATCTATTAAGGCAAAGTGAATTACATCTAGGCTAGCAGAATAATACTCTTTACCATCCATTGTAGTAGTTTGTTTGACTGTACGAATAGTGGCAATTCCTAATTGTCCACCTTCAACAATGTTAACATTTACTTCCTGTTCTAGAATCTCCCTAGATTTAATCAATTCGTAGGTTAACCTGACATATTCAACTAGTTTATCTTTGCCGACTAGTTGACTAACAATACTAACATCAGAACTCCTTCGAGTTACCTCAGCCGAAGCAAAAGGGGCTAAAAACTTAGTTACTCCTTCAACATTCTTCTCTTTTTGAGCTTTTTGAATGGCTGCTATGACCTGAGTAATCTTCTCTTGGGTCAATTGGTCACTTGCTTGTGTTGTTGCTTGCACCAAGGTTAGTGGTTTGGCCAAAGAAGGAACAGAAAAACTCATTAGTGAGGCACTGAGCATTGAAGCTGTCAAGATACCTTTAATTATAGTTTTACACTGCATCGTGCTTAATCCTCCAGAAGACTTATGTTATGGGTTTGAATTTAAACCCTTTGACATACTTTATCAGCTAACCTTGGCCATATAGCTAGAAACAACGCGACCAAATCCCCTTATTTGACGATAATAAGCTCTACTAATTGGATCGCCATCTTCTCCAAGTTGATCTATCCCAATACTATTGCGGCCGAGGTCTTTTCCTGAACTGTGAATATAAGATCCCTTTCCCCGATATAACCCCACATGAGTTACTTTCTGGTAGCCGAAAAAGATTAAATCTCCAGGACTTAATTCAGCTTGAGTGATTTTTTGAGTAAAGTCTGCTTGTTGATAAGAGTCTCTTGGTAACCAAATTCTAGAAGCAGCAAAGGCCGCTTGTATTAGCCCTGAACAGTCATAGTTAGGTCCGACTGTCCCTCCCCAAAGATAGTAATTAGGTTGCTGCATTGCTTGGAGGGTATAGGCAATAATTGTTTCAAGACGCTTGCTTATAGTTTCGCGTGTCACTACAGATGGTTTATAAGCAAGTAAAGCTTGTTGCAAGTCAATGATCTTTTTGGCAGGTAACCACGCTTGATATTCATCTTCACAGAGTTGTACTTGCCAGACATTATCCTCTTGCGTAATTGGGCGAAGATGTCGTCCCCTTGCTGCTTGAGTTGCTAACTTTTGACAGTCTTTTGTCTCATAAAGGTCTAAGTTATTCAGACAGATATACTCTTTCATTGTGAAATCTCCCATTAAAAAGCCTAACTATCTCTAGCTTTTTCGATAATTTTACTAGCAAATCAGACTGTATTAATATTGGTTTTAGCGCAGCATATCTAAAACAGCTGATCATCCCCATTAAAGGCTAGAATGTAAGGAAAAGCATCTAAATAATCCTTAACCCAAAAAATAGATTATGTCCTTAGCATTAACTACAGAAAATGTGGAACAAGTACTAGACGATATGCGCCCTTATCTAATGGCAGATGGGGGGAACGTAGAGCTAGTAGAAATAGATGGACCTACCGTTAAACTGCGTCTACAAGGGGCTTGCGGTTCCTGTCCAAGTTCTGCTATGACCCTGAGAATGGGTATTGAACGTCGTCTAAAAGAATTTATTCCAGAAATAGCTGAAATAGAACAAGTGTTTTAGTTGATCCAAGGTAGGGGCGTAATTTTAGCTACCCTACCAACTATTCACTATCCACTATTAATTATTTACACTACCTATGTTAAATCCTGAGTCAATTTTAGAAGTTCTCCGTCCCGTCCAAGATCCAGAACTGCAGAAAAGTCTTGTGGATCTCAATATGATTCGCCACATTAAAATTCAAGACGGGAAGGTAAGTTTTACACTAGTTTTGACCACACCTTCCTGCCCTTTAAGAGAATTCATTGTAGACGACTGTAAAAGAGCAGTTAAACAGTTACCAGGGGTGAGAGATATAGAGGTAATAGTAACAGCAGAAACCCCTCAACAAAAAGGCTCAGGAGATCGTCAATCACCCAGTGGAGTCAAAAATATTATCGCTATCTCCAGTGGTAAAGGAGGAGTTGGAAAAAGTACTATTGCTGTCAATGTAGCGGTAGCCTTAGCCAAAGCAGGCGCAAAAGTGGGTTTATTAGATGCAGATATCTATGGACCGAACACACCAACTATGTTAGGGTTAGCTAACTCTAGCCTATCAGCCAGACAAGGTACACAAGGAGACATCTTAGAACCTGCGTATAATCACGGGGTCAAGTTGGTCTCAATGGGCTTTTTATTAGACCTGGATCAACCAGTAATTTGGCGAGGTCCGATGTTAAATGGGATCGTCAGGCAGTTTCTCTACCAAGTAGACTGGGGAGAACTAGACTATCTACTCGTGGATATGCCACCTGGAACAGGTGATGTGCAATTAACCCTTACCCAAGCGGTTCCCTTAGCAGGAGCGGTCATTGTAACTACTCCCCAGACGGTATCACTTTTAGATGCCCGGCGTGGCTTGAAAATGTTTCAACAGATGGGAGTGAATGTATTAGGAATAGTCGAAAATATGAGCTATTTCGTACCTCCTGATCAGCCAGATAAGCATTATGATATCTTCGGTTCTGGAGGGGGTGCCAAGGCATCTAAAGAATTGGGCATTGATCTTTTAGGTTGTATTCCCCTAGAGATTGATTTAAGAGAAGGAGGAGATCGCGGTATCCCTATTGTGATCGCACATCCTAACTCACCCTCTGCAGTAGCCCTAATTAATCTAAGTCAAAAGATAGCTGCAGCTGTCTCGGTTGCAGCTTTAAGATAAGCCATGTCCAGGAGATCTTCTAGACAACAAGTCAATAAAAAAAGTACCTGGAATGCTTGGCCGCAAGTAGATTGGTTTTTACTTTTTTTAGTAACTGGATTAACTCTATTTGGTGGCATCACCATTCATAGTACAGAATTAAATGGGACGGTTAATAACTGGTTACAGCATTTTCTCTTTGGAGGGATTGGGGTAATTATTGCACTTAGTCTAGCCCGTTGGCGCTACGATCTCCTCTTACCATTACATTGGATCACCTATGGATTAACTAATCTGATCTTAGTAGCTGTCAAAATTGTAGGAGTTTCAGCTAATGGCGCTCAAAGTTGGGTCTCTATTCTAGGGATTAAAATAGAACCGTCAGAATTTGCTAAACTTGGTGTGATTATTACTCTAGCAGCCCTTCTGCATCAGAGACCTGTTAAAACGCTGTCTGATTTAGCTAGGGTTTTAGTCGTTGCAGGTATTCCCTGGATTTTAGTCTTTGTTCAGCCTGATTTAGGTACTTCTCTGGTTTTTGGGTCGATAACTTTAGGAATGCTATATTGGGCTAATACTAACCCAGGTTGGCTCTTATTATTGGTTTCTCCGATTGTTTCGGCTATTCTATTTAATGTCTCTTTTCCAGCCTGGCTCTTCTGGATGGTACTATTATTAGTTGTTGCTTGGTTAAGTTTACCCTGGCGTATTTTAGGAACTATGTCTGTTGCAGCTGTCACTATCTTAAGCGGTTTGGGTAGTACGATAGTCTGGTCTGGACTGAAAACCTATCAAAAAGACCGTATTTTAGTCTTCTTAGACCCAGATAAAAATATTCTGGGTTCAGGTTACCAGTTAACTCAATCTCGTATCGCCATTGGATCGGGGGAACTATGGGGAAAAGGTCTTTATCAAGGAACACAAACTCAACTAAACTTTGTCCCTGAACAGCATACAGATTTTATTTTCTCTGCTGTTGGGGAAGAGTGGGGGTTTATCGGGTCTGTGGCAGTAGTTTTAGTAATTTGGTTGATTTGTTTACGTCTTGTGATGATTGCTTGTAGTGCTAAAGATGATTTTGGTTCTCTTTTAGTGATTGGCATTTTCTCAATGATTGTTTTTCAGGTAGTTATTAATATAGGTATGACTATTGGGTTAGCACCAATTACAGGTATTCCTTTACCCTGGATGACTTACGGTCGTTCTTCTTTGATGACTAATTTTATTGCTATAGGTTTAGCAGAATCAGTTGCTAACTTTAAACCACGTCTTACGGCACGTTAGATAAACTAAAATACTTAAAAACTAAGTAATTATTGCTCACTATTGATCTTCTTTTGAGAGAGTAAAAGTCCAGGATAAACAGCCTCTTTCCAAATAGGATGTTTTAATACTTTACAGCCTTTAGGAGTGTCAGAAAAGTCAAATCCTAACAACTGATGAACCACAGCAACCACATCAAAAGTTAACTCACCTTGCATAGAATATTGTGGTGTTCCATCAGGAGGAGAAATAATTTCTGTTGCTATTCCCTGTTCGATAAATACTTTGCTCAATTTATAGAACTCATCTAGTAATCTCTCTTTTTCTTTTTGGATCATCTCGTTTTCGATATCTAAGGCAAATTGAGACTTGAGTAAGATTATTACTACTCTTTGAGGACTGACTGACCAAGTAGGTAATAATTTTGGCCAATTGTCTAAAATAAATTGAGTAGGATATTTATAATAGACCTCACAAACATTTTCACTATTCATTGATTATTATGATACTTTCTCAAACTACTACTTCTAGTTTAACCATTCCTCCTTTA
>CASBQB010000084.1 GCA_949127655.1 Chroococcales cyanobacterium PMM_0086
AAGAAAAGAGTTGGGGATGTCGGGGCGCACCTTTTGTGAACCTTAACCTAAAGATAACCAATTATTAGTGACTGTCAAGGGTAGGATTAAAAACAAGAAGCTCATGATTGCCAAGAGAACATAATTAAGCGATAAACTACTTATGACAGCACTTAACTCATATGCAACGGAAATTAACCTCAAAAGCCCACAGTATTACTTTAGTCGGGAACTAAGCTGGTTAGAATTTAATGCTAGAGTACTGCAAGAGGCTATAGACACTAGAACCCCATTATTAGAACGGCTGAAATTTGTAGCAATTTTTAGTTCTAACTTAGATGAGTTTTTTATGGTGCGGATCGCCGGACTCAAAAAACAACTAGAAGCAGGGGTAACTACCTTAACACCAGATGGCAAAACACCTGCAGAACAATTGAGTGGAGTTAGTAACTCTTTGCACCAGCTAGTTAAAGAACAGGTAGATCTCTTTGAGAAGACATTGAGAAATAACCTGGTTGAAGAAGGAATACATATTCTCAACTACCTAGACCTAAACCAAGAGCAAAGAACATATCTACAAGAATACTTTGAAAAACATATCTTTCCTGCTTTAACGCCATTAGCAGTCGATCCAAGTCATCCTTTTCCCTATATATCCAACCTCAGCTTAAACCTAGTCGTCGTGGTTAAAGAACCAGATACAGAAAGAGAGCATTTTGCTAGAATCAAAGTACCTCAAGTCTTTCCTCGTTTTTTTCCTCTGCCTAAAAACCTGCATCAGGCAACGACAGAGCAACCTATTTTTTGGATGGGAGTGCCCTTAGAACAAATTATTGCACATAACTTAGAAAGCTTATTTCCAGGGATGTTAATACAAGATTTTCATCCCTTCCGCATCACTCGCAATGCAGATATTGCAGTAGCTGAAGATGAAGCTGATGATCTTCTGATCGCTATAGAACAGGAACTGCGGAAGCGCCGCATCGGAAAATCAGCAGTACGTTTAGAAATTCACGCTTCCATTCCAGATCACCTCAAACAGACCCTGATGGAAGAGTTAGAGTTAGAGGAAGAAGATGTCTATGCAATTGATGGGTTACTAGGACTCTCAGACTTGATGTCTTTTTTAGGAGTGCCTTTACCTCACCTCAAAGATCAGCCATGGAGTGCAGTCGTTCCCCAGACCTTGGCTGGACTTAGAACACTAGAAAACGAAGAAGGTAAAGATATTTTTGCTCTGATTCGCGAACAAGATATTTTAGTACATCACCCCTATCACTCCTTTACAGCTACTGTAGAACAGTTTATTACCCAAGCGGCTTATGATGCAGATGTTTTAGCGATTAAGATGACAGTCTATCGGACATCAGGAGACTCGCCAATAGTCAAGGCGCTAATTGCCGCAGCAGAAAACGGTAAACAGGTTGTAGCTTTAGTTGAACTTAAAGCCCGTTTTGATGAGGAAAATAATATTAATTGGGCTCGTCAATTAGAACAATCTGGTGTTCACGTAGTCTATGGCCTAGTAGGACTGAAAACGCATAGTAAAGTTGTACTAGTAGTGAGACAAGAAGGTAAGAACATTAATCGCTATGTTCATATTGGCACAGGTAACTACAATCCTAAAACAGCTAAACTTTATACAGACTTAGGGTTACTCAGTTGCAGAGAAGATCTAGGGGCTGATTTAACAGATTTATTTAATTTTCTGACAGGTTATTCCAGACAAAAAGCCTATCGAAAGGTACTAGTTGCTCCTATGAGTCTGCGCGAAAGAATGATCGAAATGATTCTCAGGGAAGCCGCTATTTCTCGTGAGGGGGGAAATGGTCGGATAGTGGCTAAAATGAATGCTCTAGTTGATCCCCAAATGATTGAAGCCCTCTATCAAGCCTCACAAGCAGGTGTCCAAATTAATCTAATCATCAGAGGTATTTGTTGTCTACGTCCAGATATACCAGAAGTGAGTAAGAATATCAAGGTCATAAGTATTATCGGTCGTTTCTTAGAGCATTCTCGCATTTTTTACTTCCACAATGCTGGTCAAGAGGAGGTTTATATTGGTAGTGCTGACTGGATGACACGCAACCTGAGTCGTCGAGTAGAAGTGGTTACACCAATAGAAGATCCGACTTTAGCCAAGGAACTGCAAGAAATTCTCGGTATTCATCTCTCAGATAATCGTCAAGCTTGGGAATTGCAATTAGACGGCAGTTATATTCAGCGTCAACCTCATCAAACTAATGAACTGAGTTCGCAAAAAATATTGATGGAGATGGCACTTAAAACAGCTATTGAATAGGGAAAAAAGGGTTTTTATCTTAATCCATTTTCGTCTAATAGTTTGGCACATAAAACCCTTGCTGCAAGGATTTATCAGCAAGGGTTTTTCGAGTCATCTAAAAAAGCAAGCACCTCAATACAGGTTACCAGTATATTTGAGCTAACCAAGGGTTAGGGGAAAAAGACGACTTTACCAACCGCCGCAACTAGACCGAGTATTCCTACAACCAAGGCAGTCAAAAAACCCAGTAGCCAAGTGTTTTGTGTGTTCAGTTTTGCGTTAATCGCGTCCTGTCCTGAGTGAAGGGTCTTTACCTCGCCTTCTAGCCTGATTTGGGATTCTGTCACCTTGTCGATTTTTTGTTCTAGTCTTTCTAAGATTTTGGCTAAGTCAAACTCTACCATCTGTGACCTGCTACGATCCTCTCTATGTATTGATTTTTGGGGATTTCCTCGTTGTTGCTGGGGAATCCTCTCAACTAAGTAAGAAGATTAATTTCTCTGTTCGTTTTTAGATAGGTTCGCAAGAAAGATTGTAACTTCTCGGCAAAGATCATTGCTAAAAGATTCAGCGTTAAACATATTCCCCCTAAAAATACTAAGATAAAGCTAGGCGCTTCAACTACGCCTACTGTCCACCAACTTACAACGTGCAAAATTAAAATTAGGGATAATGTGTTACCAAGCAAGCTACTAAAGGCAACCCAGCCATAATTAACTTTTGGCATTAAGAAGAATAAAGACCATGTAATAATAGTTAATAGTAGATTAGCAGGAACTAAGACTGCACAAAAGCTCACACAATTGTTTCTAGAAAATTCAAAAAATGCTATGATATTATACATAATGCTTAACGCTGAATACCTCTACAATTATAATATGGTGTCAAAATTGTTTGATTGTCTTTCTTTTGATTTTGAGCATCTACCATATTAAATACGCACAAATCAGATTAATCAATGAAACGGAATTCGCTCCACTTCCATTGTAACGAAAGAATTTTATTTTGGAGTAATCTTGAGGCTTTTTTTCAAAAAACGTTAGATTATTTAATTGAAAATAAATATACAATAGAACAGTTCTTAAATATAGAAGAGCTTAAAGAAAGTTTAGAAAACTTAGGTAACTCAGAGAATGCGGTTATTTTAATTGCTTTAGAAAAGTTTGACGATCAGATTTTAGAAGAACTCATCAAAATACAAGATAAAAAAAGATCACCGATAATCTTATTAATACAATCTCGACTTGAAGAAGAGCAAAAATCTGTTTTAAGCAAGCATAAAATTAATTACTTTGCTGAGCAATTTTCTTTTATAGGTGTTCTAGTTTGCTTACAAGTAAATTTAGAGTACCAGACAATATTAAAAGAACAAAAAATAAGAGATGAAATTTTAAAGATTGTCGTAAATAATATTCCCTTGATGCTAGGCTTGTTCAATTCTGATCAAGAAATTATCTGGATTAATAAAGCTTGGGAAGATTATTTAGGCTGGAGTCTCGAAGAAAGTAATAGAGAGGATTTTTTAGCCAATTGTTACCCTGATCCTGGAGATTATCAAGAAGTAATAGAATTTATCGAAGCTGCCGATCAGACCTGGAAAGACTTTAAAACAATCATTAAAGATGGCCGAACAATCCAGACATCTTGGATGAATATGAAATTGCAGAATGGCTTTAAGATAGGAATTGGGCAAGATATTACAGAGAGAAAACAATTTGAGAAAGCACTAGAAGAGAGTGAATCTCGTTTTAGGTTAATCACAGAAAATATGGGGGATTTAGTCTGTATTCATGACTTAGAAGGTAATTATATTTATGTAAGTCCTTCCTGTAAAAATTTATTGGGTTATGAACCAGAAGAATTAATTGGACAGAGTACTTATAATTTCTTTCATCAGGATGATCGTGAGAGAGTATATCGAGAAAGTCATTTAATAGCCCTACAGAAAGAGACTAATTCAATTACCTATCGCATTAGAACTCGTTCAGGTGAATATATTTGGTTAGAAACTATTACCCAATTAATTGTCGATGATTCAGATCGACCTCTAAGGTTACAGACAGCCTCACGCGATGTGACTGCTAGAGTGATGGTAGAAGAACAGTTTCGCCATATGGCTTTGCATAATTCTCTGACTAACTTACCGAATCGGACTTTTCTACTGCAAGAATTAAAGATAGCTCTTAATGAAACAAATCAGACTAAACTCTTTGCCCTACTTATTATCGATGTGGATCACTTTCAGTTAATCAATGATAGTGTAGGTTACGAAGTAGGGGATCATCTGCTGAGATCAATTGGACAAAGACTCAAAAAGTTGATTAGTCCAACAGATTTTTTAGCTCATTTGGGAGGAGATGAATTTGCCCTAGTCTTGTTTAACCTGGCAGGTACAGAAGAAGCTTTCAGTAAAGTTGAATTGATCAGACAACAACTGTTTTTACCTTTTAAGGTCAATGGGAGAGTTCTTTTTATTGGCGTCAGTATTGGAATAGTCATGAATTCTAATAAGTACAATCAAGGAGAAGCAATCTTACGTGATGCCCAAATTGCCACTTCTAGGTCTAAAGTTACTGGACAAGGGCATTATCAGTTATTTGACGAAACAATGTACACTCAAGTGGTCAGAAGACTACAGTTAGAAACAAATCTGCGCTTAGCGATCCAAAGAGAAGAATTTGAAATGTACTATCAGCCGATTATCTCTATTGGATCTCAAAATCACCTAGCAGGGTTTGAGTCTTTGTTACGTTGGCACACTCAGGATGGACAGAGGATTTCTCCAAGCGAGTTTATCCCAGTAACAGAAGACACGGGACTGATTATCGTCTTAGGAGAATGGGTATTACGTCAGTCGTGTACTCAACTACGCCAGTGGCAATTGAAATACCCTCATTTAAAAGACCTTACTATGAGTGTCAATCTTTCTGGGAGACAGTTGCGAGAACAGAATTTAATCTTCCAATTAGATACTATTTTAGAAGAGACAGAATGTCCACCCGAAAATCTGAAACTAGAAATTACAGAGGGTATTTTGATTGAAAATGCCCAGTTTGTCATGCCCCTGTTAACTGAACTTAAAAAAAGGAGAATACAACTTTCTCTAGATGACTTTGGCACAGGTTATTCTTCTTTGAGTTATCTAAATCGTTTTCCAGTAGATACCTTGAAACTAGATCGTTCTTTCATTCAGCAAATTGGCGAAGAGGACAGGAACTTTAAAATAGTTCAGGCAATTATCTCCTTGGCACATAAATTAAATATGAAAGTTATTGCCGAAGGTGTAGAGACTTCAGAGCAGGTTATCTCACTCAAGGACTTAGAATGTGATTATATTCAGGGTTATTATTTTTCTAAGCCCTTGCCTAAACAAGAAGCTGAAATTTTAATCGAGCGAACCGCCTCCGATAGTACTGGCTAATTCTGGATAACCAGCCATAATTAGAGCTTGATCTCTGATCCGACAAGCATCACATAGTCCACAAGGCTCTCTTTCTCCTTGATAGCAAGACCATGTTTTACTTATTGGTACCCCTAGACTTACCGCCTGTTTGACAATTTCTTCTTTAGAAAGATACATTAAAGGAGCAACTAGCTTGGGAGCTTTTCCCTCTAGGCCAATTTTAGAAGAGAGATTAGCTAAATTTTGATAAGCTTCTAAATATTCTGGGCGACAGTCAGGGTAACCGGAATAGTCTACCGCATTGATACCCAAATAAATAGCACTAGCTTCCCTAGCTTCTGCTAAGGATAAAGCTAAAGCAATGAATACTGTATTGCGTCCAGGAACATAGGTAATGGGAATGTTATTTGGTTTAACTCCATCAATAGGTATCGCCATCTGTTCATTGGTTAAGGCAGAACCTCCCCATTGAGCAAGATGGACATCTAAAATAAAGTGTTCTGTTATCTCTAAATGTTTGGCAATTTCAGCGGCAGCCTCTAGTTCTTTTGTATGACGCTGTCCATATCCCAGAGAAAGAGCAATTACCTGATAACCCTCTCTGATGGCTATAGCGGCGCTGGTAGCTGAGTCCAAACCTCCAGATAACAATACTATGGCTCTCATTGAATACCTAGAAACTTGTGTGTTTGAAGACTTATTCGCCATTGCGGATGACGCAAGACATATTCTAAGATTATTTTTATGCTGTTGGGGTTATTCCACTCAGGTTGTAGGTATTTTAGGGTATTAGAAGTTACTTTTTGGGATATTTGTTCTGCCCAGTCTAAATCTTCGGCTGTTGCTATGATAATTTTTAATTCATCTGCCTGTACATATACACTCTGATCAGGCATTTTAAAAGGTTTTGGGGAAAAGGTCACCCAGTCGAAGTTACCACTAAAAGGATGAGCACCCGAAGTCTCTAAATGAACTCTTAAACCCTTTTCTTTTAAAGCTTGAGTGAGTGGGTACAAATTATGTAGAAGGGGTTCGCCTCCGGTGATGATCACTAATGCTGGGGTAGCAAGAGCGACTTTTTCGGCTAAATCACTACTTTTATACTGTAAATGGTGTTCAGTAGGCCAAGTTTCCTTCTGATCGCACCAAGGACAATGTACATCACATCCCCCTAAACGGAGAAAGAAAGCATTTGTTCCTACCCAAAAACCTTCTCCCTGTATTGAGTGAAATGTTTCTACGATGGGATAGGTCATTGAGTCTGTTGACGAGAGGGATTTCATTACCTTTATGATAGTCTTTCTTTAACTAAGGCTTGGATTTTTTTACCATCCGTTTTCCCTTTTAGCTGCTGCATAGCTACTCCCATTACTAACCCTAGATCTTTAGAAGATGTTGCTCCTGTTTCCTTAATTATTGCTTCAATTAAGGGTATTAACTCACTGTCTGAGAGTTGTTGAGGGAGATAGGTTTCAATAATCGCTAATTCTTGGCTTTCTTTAGCTGCTAAATCGTTTCTGCCAGCATTTTGATACTGTTCAATAGAATCTCTTCTTTGCTTAGCTTGTTGCACAAGTAATTCTATTTCCTGTTCTTTTGTCAGTACTTCTTGTCCACTAGGTCGCAACAAAACTTCTTTTTCTATCAGGGCTTTTTTAATGCCTCTAATAGTTTCTAGACGAAGCTTGTCTTTGGCTTTCATCGCCTTTATTAGGTCTTCTCCTATCAAGTCTTTAAGGCTCATATAGTTATTGTTTTTCAGGATAAAGAGGTGTAGGGTCAATTGTTCCTAAACGATCAACTGGCCAAAAACGAAATACCGCCCGACCTATAATATTCTCTTTGGGTACAAAGCCCCAAAATCTAGAATCATAGCTGTTATTCCTATTATCTCCTAAGACTAGATATTGATTGGGGGGAACTTTAGCTGGTCCAAAATCTTGATTAGGCTTTTCAGCAATATATTCTTCAGAAATTGCTTTTTTATTTACATAAACCACCCCATTTCTAATAGCAATTACATCTCCAGGTAGTCCAATGATTCTTTTAATGAAAGCTTCTTTTTTATATTCTGGTTTTTCTAAAAGCTTGATATTATCTGTTTTGAAGACGATGACATCTCCTCTTTGCGGTTCTTCAAAGTGATAGCCTAGCTTTTCAATAATTAAGCGATCATTGATCAATAGTGTTCTTTCCATCGAAGAGGAAGGGATATAACGGGCTTCTGCGACAAAAGTGCGTATCCCGAAAGCTAAGATCGCTGCAGTACCAAAAATCTTGAGCACTTCTATAAAGACGTTTTCTGTCGGTGCTGGTTGAGTTATTTTCTTTTGTTCTTTTTCCAAATCTTGTGTCATCGTAATTTTTATGAAAGGCTTACAATAGAAAGCGGTTAACCTGAAACAACTTTCTATGTCTAATTTTACCCAGTTACTCATCACTCAAGCAGAGATATTGCTTCCCAATGGCGACTTTTTTCTAGGAGATGTCCTAATTAAGGATGGTAAAATCGCCCAAATTGAGCCATCAATAGATATTACTGATGTTAACACGATCTTGGATGGATCAGGATTAACTCTTTTACCTGGAGTAATTGATCCTCAAGTTCATTTCCGTGAACCAGGACTAGAACATAAAGAAGACCTTTTTACTGCTTCTTGTGCTTGCGCTAAAGGTGGCGTTACTTCTTTTTTGGAGATGCCTAATACTAAGCCTCTAACTATCAATCAAGCTGCTTTGAATGATAAACTGCAAAGGGCTGCTTCAAAGTCTCTAGTTAATTATGGCTTTTTTATTGGGGCTACAGGCGATAATCCAGCAGAGTTATTGACCTCAAAGCCTGCTTGTGGAATTAAGATCTTCATGGGATCTATGCACGGCCCTTTGTTAGTAAGTCAAGAAGACCGTTTAGATGCTATTTTTGCTCAAGGAGATCGTTTAATTGCGGTTCATGCTGAGGATCAAGCCAGAATAGAAGCGCGTCGTCAAGAGTATCTAGGCACTTCTAATGATGTATCACTACATTCTATAATTCAAGATGAAATAGCGGCTCTCAATGCCACTCAATTGGCTGTTAAACTGTCTCTTCGGTATCAACGTCGACTACATATTCTTCACCTTTCAACAGGGATAGAAGCTGAATTCCTGCGCCATAACAAGACTGATTGGATCACAGCAGAGGTAACTCCTCAACATCTCCTCCTCTCTACTGAATCCTATGCTAGTTTGGGTACATTGGCTCAAATGAACCCGCCCCTACGTTCACCCGAAAATCAACCTATTCTTTGGCAGGCTTTGTTAGATGGAGTGATTGATTTTATTGCTACAGATCATGCCCCTCATACCTTAGCGGAAAAGGCACAACCCTATCCTAAGAGTCCTTCAGGTATGCCAGGTGTTGAAACATCCCTTCCTCTAATGCTAACACAGGCTAAACAAGGCCGCTGTAGCGTTGCACAAGTATCTAAATGGATGTCAAGTAATGTTGCCAAAGCTTATGGTATTCCTAATAAAGGACTGATAAAACCTGGTTATGATGCTGATTTAGTTTTAGTTGATCTCCAAAATTATCATCCTGTTTTAAAAGAAGAATTACAAACTAAATGTGGTTGGAGTCCTTTTGAGGGCTGGAACTTGACAGGCTGGCCAGTTTATACTATTGTGGGTGGGAATCTGGTTTACGAAAGGGATAAACTTAATACTCAAGTTAGAGGAAAAGCTTTAAGTTATGATAACTTTTAACTAGGATTTTAGCGATAATATTAGGTGAGCATAAGCTAATCATTAATTATTGTGTTAAAAAAACTGCGTGTCCTCTATATAGCCGGTCCTGGAGATATTGTTAGAACATTTGAGTATTGGCGTAAGGGACAAGATGATCTTTAAAAAATATTCTGATCAAGCTAAACTCAGAACTTGACTAGAAATTTGTCCAATATTCACGCTCATTGGCTTACTATTGCATATGATTAATAATAATTGAATGTTTAAATACTAAATCCTTCTTTTTTCTATGCAGTCTATAAATTTAACTAAACTAGAATCCAATCTCTATAGCAAAGTACCCATTATCAACAGTTGCATTAGGCAAAGAGCCGCTACTGCACTAGCTAAAGAAGGCTCTAGTGAATCACTACAGATTTTAGCAGAAGCTCTTTGTAAAAGTGAAGACCGCAATGTTCAAGCAATCGCCCTAAAAGCTTTACGAGGTCTGGGAAAACAGTCTAAACAAGGTGATATTGATGCAGTCTGTGCAATTTGGGAGAGAACGCGCAACCCAAAATTGGCAGAAGTGATGAAACAACAAGAGTGGACTGCTGCAGCACCTGCTAAGACTAGGGTTTTAACAGCTTTAAAGATAGGGAAGCAGAAACGAATAACTAAGGCTACATCACAAGTAGTCAAACCTCTGATTGAAGCTTTTGAAGATGAAGACTCAGAAATAGCGACTAGTGCGCGGGAATGTGCGATTAACTTACAAAATAGAGAAGCTATAGATTATCTCTGTGCGCAATGGGCTAAGCGACGTGAACCAATCTACGAACAGATCATCCTTCAAGCAGGTTATTTCTCCACGGAGTCAATAGAGCTTAAAGTACTAACAGCTTTAAAAGTTAACCGCCATGATTTACTTCCTGTCAATGATCCAGAAGTCCTCCAGGGATTATTGAAAGTCTACGAGGATCAAGACAACCAAATCAGAGAACAGGCTGAAAACATTTTACATAATTTGACAGAAAGACAAGCAATAGAATCGCTTTGTGATGCAGTGATTGCCAGAAATGATGCAGTCGCTCAAAGGGTCATCTCAGTAGCCCATTATTTACCAATAGAAGAGGGGAAACAAGCACTCTTCTATTTCATAACTGAACAGTGGGAAGAATATCTCAGAATCGATCCTCAACACTCCATCTTAGCGGATCTCTATAACCAGACAACAGAACCGATTAAAGAGCGTTTACGTGAGAAAATTGCTCAACATCAGCAACTAGCCTTCATCAGTATTATTACAGGTATTCAAACTCATCCCCCAATGCGTAACTTGAGTGACCAAGAATGGCAATGGCTACTAGATGTTCTCACAGAGCAACAGGCAGTAGAATGGCTTTGGTACTATGCTCAACTCGCTCCTCTTCTCTGGAGTCATAAATTTGTGCTTTCTCTAGAGTCAGGTTTAGGGGAAACATTAGAACAAGAAAAGCTCAGACAAGCGTTGAGCATAGCTAAAAAATGTACAGAATTGACAGTTAATTTAACAGTTTTAACTAAATGTCAGAACATTTTAGAGGGACACACAGACAAGGTTACCTCATTGGCTATTAGTCCCGATAATACGCTGGTGGCTTCTGGCAGTCTAGATAATACTATTCGCCTCCAGAAAGTAGCTACAGGAGAGTTAATAGCTATCCTGTCCAAGCACAAGAACGCAATCACCACTCTTTGTTTTAGTCCAGATGGTCTTCTATTGATTAGCACAAGTGAAGATAAGACCGCTCAAATCTGGAATCTCAAAGAGAGCAAAAAAACTATTACATTACCTAGAGTTGAACCAGTAATGGCTCTGAGTAACGATGGTAAACTTCTAGCAATTGCTAGTACAGAGTTCATGGTTAAGATTCATAAAGTCTTTGATGGGAAAGAGTTAGTTTCTTTAGAGGGACATACTGCTAAAATCAACAGTCTTTGCTTTAGTCCAGATAATACACAATTAGCTAGTGGCAGCGAAGATAAAACAGTCAAACTCTGGCGCATTCCCGAAGGAACATTAATCAAGACTTTTGAGAGTCACAGCGCACCTGTTACTAAGGTTACCTTTAGTCCTAATAGTCAGTCACTCTTAACAGGTGCAAGGGATAATAAGGCAATGATTCAAGATTTAGAAACTAATACAGAGATCAGCCTATCTGGACATTTAAACGCTATCATAGACATTGCGGTAACCCCAGATAATCAAAGAGTAATTACAGCTAGTGAAAATGGCACACTTAAAGTCTGGCAGCTTTGGGATGGCTACTCTATCGCTACGAAAACAGACCATATGTCAAGTATTTCAGGCTTGGTTATTAGTAATCAAGGAGATTTTATGGTCTCTGCAAGTCTAGATAAAATGATTCTTCTTTGGGATCTCGGTACTGTTAAAAATATAGGTACTCTTTCTCCGGTAGAAACATCACCCACTGCTATAGCCTTAAGTCCCGATGGTCAATGGTTAGTTACAGCAGATAGTAATAAAATAAAAGTTTGGACTTCTGACTTTTATCGCTTAACGACAACCCCTCTTCATTTATTTACCCTTGAAGATAAAGAATGGGTTGAGAGTCAAGTAAAGACCGTTTCAAAAGAGCAAGCCGAATGGCTAAAACTATTTTTAATGCTAGGGTGAACTACCATTTTTTATACGAGAGAAACTTCCCAGACATAACTATCTTGACTCTTTCGCCTTTAGTAGGATCTTCTTCCTTCTCGACATCTAAGGTAAAGTCAATCGCACTCATAATGCCATCACCAAACTTTTCATGTATAACTGATTTCAAGGCCATCCCATAGACTTGAATTATTTCATAAAAGCGATAAATCAAAGGGTCTGTAGGAACAATCGGTCCTAGTCCTTTCAAGGGATATTCAGTCAGTTCTTGGGCAACTTCTTCCCCTAATCCTAAAGCTTCTACTATTTTGGTAGCTTCTTCAATTGTCGCACTAGCTTGGCGATAAAACACAGCCGCTATCCATACTTCATCCCTACCTAGTATTTCTTCTAAGTCTTGAAAACTCAAGCTTTCGCTTTTTTTGGCACTTAATAGTTTTTTGGTGATTTCAGGTATTGACATATTTAGTAATTTGTGATACGCACAATCCTAGTCTAAGGAGGAGTTTTGACATCCTCCTAGTTCGTTTAGGTTTCCTTTGAGTTAATATGCACCATTGTTATGCGGAAAAATAACAATCCCAATTGTTTTGAAGACGATCCAGATATCTGTTAGACAGTTATGTGAATTTACATAATGAACATCTATTTGAACCCTTTTAGGATAGGGGATGTCATTTCGTCCCGAAACTTGCCATAATCCTGTTGCACCTGGTCGAATTGTTAGTATCTTACTAATACTATTGCCATACATATGCAATTCATCAGGGACTAGAGGACGTGGACCCACGACACTCATATCTCCCATCAGAATGTTCCAAAATTGGGGAAACTCATCTAGACTTGTCAATCGCAGAAAACCCCCAATCCAAGTAACCCTAGGATCGTAGCGGAGTTTACAATTGGTTTCCAATTCTTCTCGCAGTTCTGGACTGTTAGCTATCAGCAACTCTAGGAGTTCATCAGCATTAGTCACCATCGTTCTAAATTTGATACATTTAAACCTTTTAAAATTCTTACCTACCCGTTCTTGTATGTAAAAAACAGGGCCTGGGGAACTCAAAGCTACTAAGGTACCTAAAATCAAATAGATTGGCGAGAAAAAGATCAAGACAATCAAGGAAAAACAGATATCAAAAGTACGTTTAGCAAAAGCACCATTGATAATTTGCGCATTCGAGGTCTTTTGACGACGTTTAGAGGAAGTAATTGGGGAAAAACCTCTTCTGATCAAAGCATATAAGACCTTGGCGGAGATAAGTTGGCTATTGACAGTCATTCTACTCCTTCACATCACATCACACCACACTTTCGATCATAAAACTAGATGAGCCTTGTTAGGCTGAATCCAGCCAAGAAAATACAATTTTCTTTTATTTACCCAAGGAAGACCAGTTTTTTTGACAAGTCTCCAAGAAGCTTAGGTAAGAATTGGAAAATACCTTCGGACTAAAACGGGCTGCCTGCACATAGCAACTCTCTGGGTTAAATTGATGCAAAAACTCTAAAAAAGTTTCAACAGCCTTAACCAGAGATGCTACATTTTGCTTAGAAAAAAACAATCCCGTCCCTAATTTAGAAGACTGACGAATATCAATAACGGTTTCCAAGGCACCTCCTTGACCATAAGCAATCACTGGAGTACCACAAGCTTGAGCTTCAACTAGAGCAATACCAAAGTCTTCACAAGCTGCATAAACAAAGGCTTTAGCTTTTTTCATGTGCTCTTCGACTACTTGGTTGGATTGTGCTCCCTTAAAAGTAATATTGGATTTAGCAAGTCCTTTTAATAAATTAAGGTCTGGTCCATCGCCAATAATGATTAAAGGATAGCCTAACTGATTAAAAGCTTGCACAATTAGACCAACTTGTTTATAACTGACTAGACGGGAAACTGTCAAAAAGAAATCTTCTTTGCTGGCTTGATAAACAAAGCGATCTATATCTACAGGTGGATAAATCACTTTGGCTTCTCGACGATAGCAGCGCCAAATCCGACTTGCTGTATGGTGAGAATTAGCGATGAAATAATCTACTCGGTTTGCTGAGATGACATCCCATTGGCGCAAGCGATGCAGTAAATAACGAGTATATACTCCTATTACCCCTTGGCCTGCTCTACTTTGCTTGAGATAGTCATAAGTCAAGTCCCAAGCGTAGCGCATCGGTGTATGACAGTAACAGACATGGATCTGTCCTGGACTTGTCAGAATGCCCTTAGCTACTGCATGAGAAGAGGACAAGACTATTTCATAATCTCTTAAATCCAACTGTTCAATTGCTAAAGGTAAAAAAGGTAAATATTTTTGTACCCCGTTTCTAGCTAAAGGAAAGTGTTGTAAAAAAGTCGTTTTGATTTTGCGCCCATAGAGATAGCTTTCGGGGTTGCTAGATTCAAAGTCAATGAGCGCATAGATATCGGCCTCTATATGTTTTAAAATTTCCCTGACCACTAACTCTGAACCGCCTGTGGCTTTTGGGGTTAACCACTCATGAACGAGGGCATACTTCATAGAAAGTGGTTCTTAAATTCCCTTTTATTGAGTTACAGATTCAACTGCATTAGGATCAATGTCTTTTTTAGAGCCTAATAATTCTAGGCGGTCTACATGAATAATTGGTGAGGTACGATTCGCTCCTGTTCCACGATCAGACCAAGTTTCAATTCTCAAGCTCCCACTTACTCCTATTAAGCTACCTTTTCGTACGTAATTTTTAGCTATTTCAGCCGTTTTGCCCCAAATCTTCAAATTAAACCAATCTGGTTCATCACTTTTACTTGTGCGACGATTGACCGCCAAAGTTAATGTACAGAGAACTGTACCAGACTCATAGTATTTAATTTCTGGATCTCGTCCTGCCCGTCCAACCAAGTTAACTACATTAAGACTCATCGCTATCTTCCTATAAAGTACTAGTATGAAACATTATAGATGATTTTTTAGTCAATTGGAAAAATAATAATCTGAGATAATCAATTTTTTGCTCATCAGAGTGAGTTAAATTGAGATTCAACAGCACATAAGCAAAGATAAAACTAAAGAGGGTAAGATTCAAGTGGGTTTTTGGAATCGTTTTGTCGGATCGCGAGATATGGGAATTGATCTAGGCACAGCGAACACCTTAGTGTATGTGTCGGGGAAAGGAATTGTTTTAGAAGAGCCTTCGGTAGTAGCGATTGATCGAGAAACAAAACTGCCGCTAGCTTTTGGAGAAGAAGCAAAAAAAATGATCGGTCGGACATCGGGTAATATAGTTGCTCTAAGACCTTTGAGAGATGGGGTGATTGCTGATTTTGAAAGCGCTAGGATGATGCTAGAAGAATTCATAAATCGAGCGCATGAAGGCAGTGGAAGCCCTCGCATGATTATTGGTATTCCAACAGGAATTACTGAAGTTGAACGCCGTGCGGTCAAAAATGCAGCACGTGAAGCAGGTGCTAGAGAAGTTGGACTGATTGATGAACCTATTGCAGCAGCTTTAGGGGCAGGATTACCTGTAACCGAAGCAACCGGCAATATGATTATCGATATCGGAGGTGGCACAACAGAAGTTGCTGTACTGAGTTTACAGGGAAAAGTTCTCAGTGAGTCGGTTCGAGTCGCTGGGGATGAATTAACTGAATCAATCATTCAATACATGAAGAAAGTTCACAATCTAGTTGTGGGTGAACGCACCGCCGAAAATATTAAAATTAAGCTCGGTTCTGCTTATCCTAGCGAAGACGAAGAACCAGTGATGGATGTTAGAGGACTTCATCTAATGTCAGGACTCCCTAGAACCATCAGCATCAAAGGAAATGAGATTAGAGAAAGTATGTCCGATCCCCTCTCGGTGATCATTGCGGCGGTTAAAAGAACTCTAGAACATACTCCACCTGAATTAGCTGCCGATATCATTGATCGAGGGATTATGTTAGCTGGGGGAGGAGCCTTATTAAGAGGGTTGGATACTCTAATCGCTCACGAAACAGGTATTGTTACCCATGTAGCTGAAGATCCCTTACGCTGCGTGGTCAAAGGCACAGGCGAAATCCTGAAAAATCCCAAAATCTTAGAGCGTATACTAGAAAGGGACGGTCGATAAAAACAAGGGGAGTATGTTAACAATCACTCGCCGAAAATGGGTCCGTTATGGCAGCCGATTAATTCTTTCTCTTGGTCTTCTCGGTTTAGCTTGGCTGATAGTTAATACTCAGCGTTACTTAGTAGTAGAAGTGTATGCTTGGTTGACCCATCCTTTTCACCGAGAGTCTTCTTTAGTTCAAAAAACACAATCTTTGGAGGCTCGTTTATTAGAAAATATACAAATCAAAGAATTAAAAGCACAAGTTGCTGAGTATCAAGCGCAAAATCAGCAATTAAAGACTCTTTTCAAATATAGCCAGAGTACCTCCCAGAAGAGCATTTTAGCACCTGTGATCGCTCGTAGCCCTGATAATTGGTGGAGCCAAATTATTTTAGGACGCGGCCAATCATCACAGATTAAAGTAGGGGATGTTGTAACTGGTATAGGTGGACTAGTTGGTAGAGTGATTGAAGTAACTCCCAATACCTCACGGATCTTGTTGATCAGTAATCCGACTAGTAGGGTCGGCGGTATTATTAATCGTAGTCGTTCTATGGGCATTATTCAGGGGAAAAATAACTCTCAGGCAGTAATTCAGTTCTTTGAAAAGGTGCCTAATGTTAAAAAAGGTGATCTAGTAATGACCTCTTCTGTCAGTCAACTCTTTCCTTCTGGTTATTTGGTCGGTCGGATAAAATCAGTTCAATCCTCTACTGGACCTGCACCATTAGCCCTAATTCAATTGAGTGTCCCCCTCAACAACTTAGAATGGGTCTTAGTCCATCCTTTTAGTCCTCAGTAGTCCTCTTGCGATATCCTCGCCTTTTTTTCTCTTCTTATTCAGTTGTCAACGGTCTAGTTATTGTTGGTTCCATTTTACTATGCTTCTTGCTATCCCTCTCCCGTCTACCAGGAATGGAACTTCTCGGTATTGGTCCGAATTGGGTCCTCATTTGGCTAGTTACTTGGAGTTTGACACATAGTCGTTTTCAAGCTTTAGTAGCTGCCATCTTTCTAGGTTTAGTTTTGGATGGCATGACTTCATCATATCCTTCCCATTTATTTGGCTTACTTGCTGTGGCCTGGCTGACTACTCAACCACGAAAGAAGACCAAGCATGATGTAATATCTTCTCTTGGCATCATTTTAGTGATGTTGAGGGTCTTTATTCTAGTTCTGCTAGTAGAAGGACTGATAGCTATTCAATACTTCTGCCTTAACTTTTCTTTTTTCAATGAACTCTGGTTGAATTATCAAAACATAGCCTTATCTGGCGCTTTACTGAGCAGTCTCTGGACTCCTTTGTTATACTATCCCCTCAGCAAATGGTGGAATAACCCTTCTAAATATTGAACTAGTCTTACTTTGATTATCTCGATCTTTGCTAACAACAAGGCAGGTTCACGGTCTAAAGAGATGATTATGTTGAGGGTGATAGAGACGAGAACGCACCGTCAATGCTGAATTTAAAGCTGGACTGATAATATATAGTGTGGTGCGAATTAAGTTATTTTCCCGACTGACTTGACTCATCTTTTCTAAAGGAACCAACCAGAATTTTTCATCTGGCCAACCTACTCTAAAACAGATTGCTACTCCAGTATCAGCAGGATAATATTTTTGAAGTTGTGCTTGTGATTCCTCAGTGTGACGGGCTGCTAAATAGAGACAGAGACTGGATCGATGTGCTGCTAATGAGGCTAAATTTTCCGCATCAGGAACAGCTGAAGCTTTCCCACTGACTCTGGTTAAAATGATTGTTTGAACTAAATCAGGTACTGTTAATTCAACTGCTAGTTTAGCGGCTGCAGCCTGATAAGCAGATATTCCTGGAATCAATTCAAAAGGGATCTCTGCTTGGTTTAAAGCTTGCATCTGTTCATAGATGGCGCTGTAAAGAGTTAAATCTCCTGAATGAAGTCGCACCACAGAGAGACCTCTTTTAACTCGCTCAATCATCAGGGGGATAATTTCTTCTAGAGTTTTACTCCCTGTTCTAATCAGTTCTGCTTCAACTTTAACTCCTTGGAGAATCTCTTTAGGTACTAGAGAATCTGCATATAAAATAACATCTGCTTGTGCTAATATTTTAGCTGCTTTAACTGTGAGTAAATCTGGATCACCTGGACCTGCCCCAATAATATAGACAGCAGGTCGTAATTCACTATACAAAATAAATTTCCTAGTATTATTAACTATTAACTATATCGGGTAAGCGACGTTTAAAAACATAAAGTTGCAGTAGTCCTAGAATTCCCAATGGTAAGAGAATCAGACTAACTACCTGAGCAATTCTCAATGGACCTAACATTAAGCTATCGGTTCGTAGGCCTTCAATCCAAAATCGTCCTAAGCTGTAAGCTATTAGGTAAATAAAAGAAAGAGTACCTAATTTTAAGCGCTCATTGTGTTTTAATCCCCAAAAAAATATATAGAGCAAGATACCAAATACTAGTAAATTCCAGAGAGATTCATATAAAAATGTTGGATGGAAAAAGTCGTATTGCAAGTATTCCACTGGACGTTTAGTAGCAGGAATAAATAGTCGCCAGGGTAAACTAGTAGGAGAACCAAAAGCTTCTGAATTAAAGAAGTTTCCCCAACGTCCAATAGTCTGACCTAAAGCTAGAGAAGGAACCACCACATCTGTTAACTGCCAAACAGAGATTTTATTGAAACGCGCAAAAATTATTGTTGCTAAGGTTCCGCCAATAATTGCCCCATGAATAGCAATTCCCCCTTTCCAGATAGCAATGATATCTTCTGGATGTTGGGCATAGTCTGACCATTGAAAGAGGACATAATATAATCTAGCAGAGGGAATTGCTCCAATTACTAACCATATTCCCAGATCTCCAATTAAATCAGGGTTAACATTCCGAAGTTTAGCTAGATGTTGGGATAGAGTAACACCTAGAAGAACTGAAAGAGCAATTAGAAATCCGTACCATCGAATAGTAATAGGACCTAAGTGTAAAAGTTCTGGTCCAGGTGATTGAAATAGCCAGGCAAGTAACATGATTAGTAGAGGAATTCAACAGATACAATTAAGGATATAAGAGAAAGGCTACAGAATTCAAGGAACCTACCTTATGAACCTTTCTGATTTTGAGAACGAAACCGTCCAGCTAAAAAGTCTCGTTCTTTAAGATGTTTAGTCTTGCGTCCACTGACCCGCTTACGCCACATTTTAAAGCTAGATGCTTTCATTTCTTGCCGCATCAAAGCAATGACTTGTTTTTCCTGAACCCCAAATTGTAGTTCAATAGCTTCAAAGGTTGTCCGGTCTTCCCAGGCCATTTCTATAATACGATTAATGCTTTCAGAATCAAGATCTGGCGGGTTCATAGCTGTTTGAAAAAAATTGTTACATTATTTTTAGTCTAACTCAAAATTTTTTCTAGACACTGTCACTTTGCACTTAGACTATATTCTGTTGACCTGTTTTTGGAGAAATCACAGTGACTATTTCAATGTATCAAGTTTCAGTACCTGCTTTAATTCGCTCACTCAGCAACCTTATCGGCATTCTCAAAAAGGGGAGTGATTATGCAGAAGAAAAAAAAATAGACCCTTCTGTTCTTCTCAATAGTCGTCTGTTTCCAGATATGTTCCCTCTGACTAAACAAGTGCAGATCGCCTCTGATATAGCTAAAAGAGGTGTAGCACAATTAGCAGGAGTAGAAGCACCTAAGTTCGAGGACAATGAGAGTAGTTTTCCTGAACTTATTGAGCGCCTTGAGAAAACTATTGCTTATTTAAAGAGTATTAAACCTGAGCAAGTAGACGGAACCGAAGAGAAAACTATTACCCTAGAGATACGGAAGAATACTTTAACTTTTGCGGGAATGCCCTTTTTACTATATTTCGTTCTACCTAATGTTTACTTTCATGTCACAACTTCTTATGACATTTTGAGACATTGTGGTGTAGAAGTAGGTAAGGAAGACTTTCTGGGTAAACCTTAAAACAAGCTTTTTACCTGCCTTTTAAAAGACCTTCTAAGACCTGAGATTCACTTGAGGTACTGTAGCGCCATTGTCCAGGTTCTAGCCCTTCTAGGGTCAATTTAAAAGACCCAGGTTCTTTAATAAGTGTTATAGATACCCTAGTAAGTCTGAGGGTGGGAAAACCTACCTTAGCTGTCATACGACGAACTTGGCGGTTTTTACCTTCTGTTAAGGTCATTTCTAACCAGGAAGTAGGTATAGTTTTCCGATAACGGATAGGGGGATCTCTAGGAGGTAAAGGAGGTTCTGACTCTAATTGTTTTACTTGTGTTGGGCGAGTTCGATAGTCTTTTAAATCTAAACCATTTCTTAAAGTTTGTAAGGACTCTTCGTTTGTTTGACCTTCTACCTGCACCCAATAAGTACGAGGATGGGCAAAACGAGGGCTTGCTAAACGATTTTGCAGTTGTCCATTATTAGTAAGTAAAAGTAGACCTTCACTATCCTGGTCTAAACGCCCCACAGGATAAACCTCTTTAATAGGAACATAGTCTTTTAAGGTCAGACGAGGAGAAGTACCTGTCAGAGAGAATTGACAGAGAACATTATAAGGCTTGTAAAAGATAATGTAATGAAACATTGGGTCTGATTAACTAAATCAGAGAGCGACAAGTATTAGTATAACGGAAAGATGCCAAGAAGTATGGCTATGTTTGTCTGAGAAAACTAACCAGACTCATTTCATAGGTTAGAGATTTTATCACTATAATACTTATATTCTAAATCTAGACAATCAATCGCCTCCTCAGTCAAAGCTTTTTGGGGATGAATGGTACACTTAAGATAATAGTTACCTGTGAAAAAGGCACACTGATGGCAGGGAATTTGATGCAACCGTTTAAGCTTTTGCCATCCCTGGTTAAAATTTAGACAAACTGACCAGAGAAACCTAGTTAGTATTAGCCAAAAACAAAGCTTGAAAACGAGACTTATAATCAAAAAAATAAACATAAACAAGTTAAATCATTCAAAATGGGTTTACAATAGTACCGCATTGCCTGCTTATTTCTCCCTGTTTCCAAGCTCATGCGGATTAGCTTAGAGCTTATGAGTTCTTACTATTATGTTAGCAAAAAATAAAATTCTCCTGGCTATCTTACTCTTTGCCTCTATTACCATAGTTGGGGAGTTTCTAAAATGGAATTATATTTTAATCTTTGTTCTTTCTGCCTTTGCTATTATTCCTCTAGCTGCCTTAATAGCTGAAACAACAGAATCTATCGCTGTTGTCATTGGACCGACACTAGGGGGGTTACTAAATGCAACTTTTGGCAATTTAACTGAAATGGTCGTTTCAATTGCCGCTCTTAGATCTGGATTAATTGAGGTAGTTAAAGGGAGTATTTTAGGTGCAATCATTGCTAATCTACTTTTAGGTCTAGGTTTAGCGATGTTTTTAGGTGGATTACGTTTCAAGGAACAGACATTTCATCCTCAAATTGCTCGTTTGAATGCCTCTTTTTTATTGTTGTCTGTATTGGTATTACTCACACCAAGTGCTATTCATATTACCTCACCGGGTTTACAAGAGATAAAATTAGAACAGTTTTCTTATGCTGCCTCTATTTTATTACTTGTTTTTTACGGCTTAATTCTGCTTTTCTCTACTAAAAATCAAAGAGAGATTGAACAATTAAGCCAACTTGAAATACTAGAAGTAGAGGTTCCTCACTCTATAAGTTTAGGTAAGGAAGTTGGAATTCTGCTAGGACTCACACTTGTTCTGGTCGTCATCTCAGAAATTTTAGTCGGAAGTTTAGAGGAGACAGTTAAAACACTAGAACTTAGTGAACTATTTACCGGAACTTTTTTACTGCCGCTCTTTTCAGGTGCAGTAGAATATATTACCTGTGTGAAAACTGCTATGAAAAATCAAATGGAGTTGGCAGTGGCTGTGGCCATCGGTTCGACCTTGCAAATTGCCTTGTTTGTTACCCCTATTCTGGTTCTGGTTGGTTTATTACTACATATTCCTTTAACATTAGAGTTTAATACATTTGGTATGTTTGCTGCAGTTGCTGCAGTTTCTATTACTATTTCTATCAGTTCTGACGGTAACTCTAATTGGCTAGAAGGGATTTTACTTCTAATTTTCTATTTGGTTTTGGGGGTCGCTTTTTATTTACATCCCTAGCAATTTTAAATTAATGAGAATTTTTTAGATTTTAGCTAATCAATTCATACCATAAATCAAACAATGCCCTGTCATAGTAGGGTGTAAAGAGCTTGACTCTAAACTTATTTCACAATATAGAGGCTTTATGAAAGTTAATATTCTTACGGGCATCAGTCTATTGATTGTCTGCAGCGTTCCTACAGTTGTCAACGCAGAAACAATTAAGTGTTTTAGAAACGGTGATACCATTTCTTGCCCTAATTATGGAAGCTACAACTATCGTAATTCAGACACTAATAATAACGATAACGATACTAAATCTGTGATCACAGAATATTATCAAGAAGTACTAGGTCGGACCCCCGATAACCAAGGTTTGAGAAAATATGCAAATGCTGTAGACAATAATGAGATGTCACTCAAGGACGTTCGTGCTAGTTTAGCTAATAGTTCAGAAGCTCAGCAAGCGATCAATAAGATTTATCAACAAGAAATGGGACGCAATGCTAATAACAACGAAATGAAGCGTTCTAGAAAAGCTTTAGAAAAAGGAGATTCTCTATCTCAACTTCGTGCTCAAATTGTTACTAGCAACAGCAATAGCTACAATAATAACCGGCAAAATAATTCTGATGGTAACTCTACTGTTAGAGATATTTTGAACTTTTTCGATAATTAGTTAACTGGTCAGTAATGATACCTATATTTTTAGGTATCACTTTCTGATTTTAATGGCTATTATTATAGTTATTTTCGTAGTGAATTCGTCCTCCTGACCAGAGTAATTTCTCTCTTAGGGTGCGGAAAAAAGAATAACTTTCTCGCAGAATAATAAATTTAGCCCAACAGTCCGCCATTTTGACTTCTACCCGTTGTCCAGGCCAGATAGTTGTGGCTAAAGAACCATCTGCCCAAAGTTTAATATTTATTTCATGGTCTCCAAGAGGCCAAATATTAACTACAGAACCTGGAGATAGGATAATAGGACGACTAGAAAGACTCAAAGGACAGATAGGGGTTACTGCTATTGCTGTCATTCCTGGGTGTAAAATTGGTCCGTTAGCTGAAGAAGTATAACAGGTTGAACCGGTTGGAGTAGCCACAAGTAGACCATCTCCTTGATATTGATCGACTATTTCTCCATCTACTTCCATTTCTAGAACTGCAGTTGGCATACGGTCAATAGAAGCAGGTTTGACGCACATTTCATTGAGACAGAAAAAACGCTCACTGACCGGTTCAAGTTCAAGACGATCTCCTTCATAGACAGATGCTTCTAACATCATCCTTTTTTGCACAGCATAACGATCTTCTTTTAA
>CASBQB010000085.1 GCA_949127655.1 Chroococcales cyanobacterium PMM_0086
CAAACCACTTTCTTTTGTGGGACTTTAGATCAGGATGGCCACTTAAAGATTCATCCAACATCAGGAAAAGAGACCGAGAGAAAGATTAACTATGCGCTCACCTACGGTGCAGACTGGCTAGTAAAACGCTCTCAGCAGCAAGCAGGTGGATTATTCTATATCCCAGGGAAACCTCAAGAGTTCCCTATGAAGGGATATAGCCATATTGGCTCTAATGATCTGGCGGTTGAAATTGATCACGGCTCAAAAGAGGAGCAACTAAAAGCCTATTCAAACTTTGAGGAGGCAGCTGGGTTAGATCTCCTCCTCCTCTCTAGTGGCGGGAAGTCCATTCACGGCCACATTGTTCTAGAAGAAAATATCTCAATTGAGCAAAGGACCTACTTGAGTCGGTTGTCTGCTGTTGCTCTACTAGGCGATCCTGCTGTCTGTCAGTCCCAACAGCCTATGAGGTTAGCAGGGGGGTTTAGAAAAGAAAAAGGACGCTATCAAGACCTATTGAAGGTAGGGAAGAAACACAGCTTAGAAGAGGTTTTAGAAGGCTTAAGAAAGGCGTTTAGCGCTCTTAAGTATCAATTCCCAGAAACTATATCTAATGCTAGATTTTTACTCTTAAAACGTATCCTAGATAGTGACGAATCTACAGAAAATATACAAGAGAAAATCAGAGAAAATTTAGCTAAAACGGATGCCGAATTATTCCCTGAACCATTGCCCAAAAAGAGTTACAAGCCTTTAGAACAGCTAAATAAACCTATTAGAGCTGAGTTAATAGGAACCACATCTAGTGCTATTCCCATTGCTCAATTATTGAGTAAAAATAACCAAGAAACCCTGAACAGGGGGGGGTTACACCACTATGAAGACTACACCGAGTTAATAGCTTTAATAAAAGATATACAAGGCTGTATCAACTATTGTGATAGTAATGGAATCTCTTATCAGGGTGATCTTGACTCGATTGTATGGGGGGCTGTAGATCAATCAAGTGAGAATCAAAATAAAATAACTCAATATCTGAATGCTGCCAACTCTAGCTGTACCCCCTCTATTGGTCTTGAGGGAATAGAGAAACGATTACACTGGTTCAGATTCAACAACGATCCAGAGTATCAGGCTAAGTCTAAAGAAGAGTACAAAAAACAGTTATTAACTAGTTCAATCTCTCAAGCGCGCACTACAAACAGAGAATTAGAAGAGATAGATGATGAGCGCACTTTTCAAGCCTATATTGAGTGGGAACAAGAACAAGAATTAATCAATGAAGCAATAGAGGAGGAACGGCTGCATACTAAGGGATTGACTTTTATTGATGTTCTCAAGGGTCAAGCCTTGAAACTCTCTAAGAGATGGTTTAAGGGTTTTAATACTGCTAAGAGGGATTTAGTAAATGTTCCTACCCCTGCTCTACCTACCGAGATTGACTATGATCCAGATCTTCCCCTTCCAACTAAAGCAGACTATGAAGGGAAACCAGCTCCACTCTTTAAAATTGACGATAAAAAATACTCTGTAGAACAATTTATTTATGCAGCCAAGGCTGCTGGTTGGACTAACTTAGTGGATCAGAGTCCAACAGGATCAGGCAAATCTTTCACGGTTGGTCAAATGTCACCAAGTGAAAAAGGGACACACTGGTATATAGATGTAAATCACAATAATCCATCTACAGAAACAATAGAGCATAACTATAAGAACCTACCAGCTAGGCACAACGGACTAACTAAAGGCAGTGACGGCAAGCTTAAAAGAGCTAAAGCTGGTGACAAGATCGCTGTTACTGCTAATTGCCATTTAGCCGACATTTTTAATGAACTCTCAGACAAAAACATTGACTACCACATTAAACAAGATGAAGCACCTAATCCTATCTGTGCTAGTTGTAAACATTCTCATCTTTGTGGAACATCAGAAGGCGAAGGATACGGCTATAGAATGCAGCGTCAAGAGGCACTAGGACACACAGCTATAAGGGCGGATGTGCGGTCAATGCCAATGGGTTCAGGCTTTAACTATTCAGAAGATATCTTCTTCATTGAGGAGGGAACAGAAGCGTTAGACCTTACTAAAGAAGTTACAGCTAATGTTAGGGATTTTGACGCAGTCTTTGGACATTTAGAGGGTAAATTACCCGAAGTTCATCAGGATTTAAAACCCTTGAGATTAGCTCTAAGACCGTATTTAACAGGGGAAAAAGAGACGGGAAAATATGGGTTAGATACTCAAGCAATTAGGGATTTACTGAAGGATGAGCCTGAGCCGTTTTTTGTCTTCTTAGAGGATATCCAAAAAATAGAGGGGCTAATTCAAGATTTAGCCTTTGAGAAAAGACCATCAATTGCACTCAGTAAAGAAGACAAGCAACTCAAGAAGACTAATCCTAAAGCTTATGAAGACAAAAAACGGCTTAATCAAATGGCTAGAAGCTTTGACAATGCAGATTACTTTAAGGCGTTTTTAGAGAAACTAGAGGGGTTATATTCTAATTTTCTAGTTCCACTATTAAAAGTTTGGGATGGTGGCAAGGGAGCGATCAGGCTAAATGGTAAAAAGCTTAAGGTTACTTATGCCAATGAGCGCACTATTGAGACTCTTAAGGCTGCTAAGGCTAGAGCCTTTTTAGACGCTACTCCAACTTTGACTAAAATATCTTTAGCTTTGGGGGTTGAACAAAATAGTATATTGAGATTTACAAGGAAAGTAGACACACCTAAAAACCTCACCATTAAACCTATTCATGTTCCTGGTATTGGCTCTAGAGCTTGGAGTAATGCAGCGCTTGATCGCATAAAGGCAATCTCTCAAACTCTTAATGATCTGCATCCTGACATAGTAGAAATTGGTTACAAACTTCATGCTAAGGAGCTAGAACTAGACGGCTGGTGGGGTAACCATCATAGAGGTACAAATCAATTTAAAGGGAAAAAAGAATTAGCTTTATATGGACTGCCTACCCCCAATGTGGGTCAAGCTCAAGATGAATACCTAAGCTTAAATGGCTCATTAGACGGTTTTGAAGCCTATTATGAGTTTTTGGTTCAACGCGAAGTGATTCAGGCACTAGGAAGGCAGCGCGCAGCCTTAGACCCTAACCAGCAATACATAGTCTATCTGGTAGCGCAATTTGAGAAGTTTGACTTAACTTTTTTAACGGCTGCTGGTTTCAACGTTGAACAAGTTAAAGAGGGTTTTGAAATTACCCCCGAAGCTGGACAGAAAACCCAATTGAAACAACACGTTTTGCTAAACACAGTGTTCACAGCCATCCAAAACGGGGAATCTATCAGGAAAATTACCCAAACTGAACTATCAAAATTAACAGGCATCCCCCAACAGACAATCAGTAGACTATTAGGAAATTTCACAGGTGGTATAAGTAGACTAAAAAATCTACTCATTTCCCTATATGAGAAACTATATAGAGAAATGGGTAGAATTTCAGTCTCTGATTTAATACAAAAGTCCCAGGAACTAAAAGAATGGTTAAATTTTCCGATTGAATGGGAAGGTGCTCAAGTTTTAGAGCTAGCTACAGCCCTAGAAACAGTCCCAGATCCTGCAAAACCAAAAATAATAGAGGATTGGGTAAAAAATCACCCTCATCCTCTTGTGGCAATGGG
>CASBQB010000086.1 GCA_949127655.1 Chroococcales cyanobacterium PMM_0086
AATATCTAGATAGTCTCCTGCAGGAAACTTAATCAGAATACTCAAGGCAGCTACAGTAAAATCAGCTAGAGTAGGTGTATCCCCAGTTAGGTAAGGACGTGATTCTAGAATGAGGGTAAGAGCATCTAAAGACTGTCTCAGGTTCCTATTCGCCTTAGAAATTGTTTCTTTATTAATGCCCATACCAGAACCTAGAAATTCTAAAAACTCACTAGGGACAGAATTGAGCAAAGTTTTGAGTAGATCAGGTGTCTGAGACGGTAAAAGAGCAGATCTAATACTTGAATCTTGTTTAATTGAATCTAAAAAAGGTAGGCGACTTTTTTTACCCAGAAACTCATCAGCCCATTCCTCTAATAGTAAAGTTGCTCCTCTAGCGCCTCCATCAGTAGGCAGGAGAAGTTTTTCTGGGTACTTGCGATCTAGATAAAAAGCAATTTCTGTCGAATCTGCGATCACAGTTTGACCGTCCTTGAGTACAGGAACCTTACCTTGTCCAGAAAGTCGGTAGACTTCTACCTGTCCAATGCCTGGAATAACTTCAATCTTTTGATATTCTAATCCTTTGTAATCTAGAATCAGACGAACCTTTTCACAGTACTGAGAGAGTTCAAATTGATATAACTCGAGCATAAAAACTCCTTAAAATTTGACGGTAAAATTGGCAAGCCACTCTAGTAAATTTAACTTATGCAGGATAATCTGTCTGGCTTCGGCTATAGCTTCTTTAGCTTGGTGCCAAGCATCCAGATTAGCGCTCACTTCTTTAATGTAAGCTATTCCTTTGAGATCTAGGCTAGGAATACGCAAAAAACTGCCTGGTGGTAATAACTTATCTGCAGCACTTCCTCCATAATAAATAGGTAAACACCAAGCTAGCAAAGCATCCCAGAGTTTTTCACTGACATATAACTCATTATCGGCATAATTTTCAATGGCTAGATTATAAAAATAGGGGGACATAGCGTGCCATTTATTTTGAACTTGTCCATGGTTTTTACTCCAAGAAGGTAAATTACGACCATAGAAATCACATTCAATCTCATGCTCTTGTACTAGCCTTAAAAAGTCTAAACGACGGCGATGAAGGGCTGTGCGAGAAATCCCTGAAGTGATCCAGGAACAAGGAGAGACCTTATTTGGGCAGGGCATTTGGGCTAGTTCTCGGAAAGAGTTACCGAGATACCAAATAGCAGGCATATAATCAGGTTGGGGAGCGTCTTGATCTGGACCTGAAACATAATCACAGTAATTTTGAGCAGCTTGATAGTTAGCTTGATTAATGTGCACTATCTCCGGTAAAGGAGGTTCCCGCAGAAGATAAATAGAACGCTCTTTAGGGACTTTAAATGTAAGCTCATCTTCAGGTTTACTCTGAACGGACAAAGACTTCCACCAAGGTTTTTTAGATGGTGATTTGATAAAATCGTATTGATAGAATAGAAGAAAGTCTGGCTGAGGATGCCTGGCGATCAGAGAAATATTGCGCCATGCCCCAAAAGGCTCTGGAGTTTGCTTCCAAAGCCAGTCATACTGATTCTGTAACCCTGTATAGCTACTGACCATCCCAACGATTTTCATAATAAATATAGATTTTGGCGCTATTGTCTACCTAGAATAATCTTTTCTGTGAGCATCTGCGCAAAGAGACACATCCGTCTGATACGATCAATCGTGGCAAGCATCAAGCAACAATCAATTTATGACGAGACAAGTAGATGTAATAGCGCCACATGGTGGTCATTTAGTTAACCGTATTGCAACGGAAAAAGAAAAAGAAGAATTTATCGCTCTTGGGGAGAGTTTACCAAGGGTTCGACTTGATGAAAAAGCAGTTTCTGATCTAGTCATGATCGCTATTGGGGGGTTTAGCCCTCTCCAGGGCTTTATGGATCAAAAAGACTATAAAACAGTGGTTGAGTATATGCGCTTAGCCAACGGGTTACCTTGGTCTATACCTATTACTCTTTCTGTCTCTAGTGAAGTTGCTGATTCTCTAAATATAGACTCTTGGGTTCGTTTGGATGACACTGAGGGTCATTTTATTGGGGTTCTGGCACTATTGGAGAAATATCATTATGACAAAGCAAATGAAATAATCAATGTTTACAAGACTAATGATCTAAAACATCCAGGCGTTCAAGTTGTTGATCAACAAGGAGAGATCAACTTAGCTGGACCTATTTGGTTATTAGAACGTCAAGCACATCCTCTTTTTCCTCAATATCAAGTAGATCCTCAGGTTTCACGTGAACTCTTTCAAGAACGGGGTTGGAAAACTATTGTCGGGTTTCAAACTCGTAACCCCATCCATCGCGCGCATGAATATATCCAAAAATGTGCTCTAGAAGTAGTTGACGGGCTTTTTCTTCACCCTTTGGTTGGCGTGACTAAAAGTGATGATATCCCTGCTGATATTCGGATGCGCTGTTATGAGATCCTCTTAGAAAACTATTTCCCCCCAGAGCGGGTTATTTTAGCGATCAATCCTTCTGCCATGCGCTATGCTGGCCCTAGAGAAGCCATTTTTCATGCCATAATTCGTAAAAACTATGGCTGTACTCACTTCATTGTGGGTCGGGATCATGCTGGAGTTGGGGACTATTATGGAACTTATGATGCCCAATATATTTTTGATCAATTCAAACCCGAAGAACTGGGCATTGTTCCGATGAAGTTTGAACACGCCTTCTATTGCACTCGAACTCAACAGATGGCTACAACTAAAACTAGTCCAAGCCGTCCTGAAGAAAGAATTCATCTTTCTGGGACTAAAGTTCGAGAAATGTTACGCAAAGGAGAACTACCACCCCCGCAGTTTTCACGTCCTGAGGTGGCTGCGGAACTTACCAAAGCGATGCGAGTAGCCAATTAATCTACTATTGAGGGAAGGATGGGAATAAGGCGCAGAAGCTTGCTCAAACAAATAGGACTCATGGGGGTAGTTCTAGGCTGTGAATTTAGACAAGAAATGCGCAGCCTTAAATCAGTCCTAGCCCAGTCTACAGAACGTAAATTAGCTCTTTTAATAGGTATTAATCAATATACTGATGTGGCCAGCTTAAAAGGAGCAGTCACAGATGTAGAATTGCAGCGCGACTTATTAATTAATCGTTTTGGCTTTGGGTCGCAGGATATCTTAACCCTAACAGATACCCAAGCCACCGGAGAAGCAATTGAGACGGCTTTTCTAGAACATTTAACCCGACAAGCTAAAACTGGGGATATTGTTCTAGTTCATTACAGTGGCTACGGCAGAGAAGTGACAGATCCCCAAGGAAAGGTAAGTCGGAGTTTAGCTGTGCTGGATAAAGATATCCTAGAAACTACTCTGCTGATGTTAACGCGTACATTAAGCACAGTTCGCTTGACCCTAGTCCTGGATACTAGCTTCCATTCTCAGGGCCAACCTCTCCAAGGAGATTTACGCATCCGTTCTCATCCAGAAACCCAAACAAGGATAACCACTCTAGAAGATGCCTTGCAAAATCAACTTAGTCAAAGCTATAAGCTAACCACCAAGCCTCCTGGAGTAATTCTCTCTGCAAGCAAAGACAAGCAAGCAGCCGCAGAAATCACTATAAATGGCTTCAATGCAGGCTTGTTTACTTATGCTTTGACTCAATATCTCTGGCAGGGATCTTCAGCTAGTCGTCTCTGGATGACTCTCGGTCAGACTAGTCAAACAGTGGCTACCTGGCAACCAACCCAACAGCCACAAATTACAGAAGCTAAAGAACAGTCTTTTTTAACTTATTTCGCTACTCCACAAACTGAGGATGGTGCAGAAGCTTTTGTCACAGCCATAGACGAAGTTAATAACGGTGTACAAATTAAATTAACAGGTTTAAGTGCATATATATTATCTTACTCAGGAATCAATTCCTGCTATAGCTTAGCAAGTGACGACTCTCTGGTTATTCAAGTCAAGAGTAAAGAAGGACAAATGGCTAAAGGTCGTCTCTTGGGTAATCTTACCTTAACTCAAACACCTATAGTACCAGGCTCTCTTCTTCAAGAAGCTATTCGAGTAATCCCCCGCAATATACCCCTGATAATTGCTCTAGATAGCAGCCTAGAACGCATTGAAAGAGTAGATGCAACTAGTGCGCTATCGACACTACCTCTGACAACTTCTATCGTGCCTGTGGGCGAAATTACAGCAGATTGTCTCCTCTCCAAACTGCCCAACCAAGCTGACCCAAGTACGAATACAGGCAGTACTTATGTTATATTTGCCCCAGGTGGTCAAATGCTGCCCCAAACAGTAGGCTCTTCCAATGATGCTCTCAAATCAGCTATTGGTCGCTTAATCCCTCAATTGAAACAGTTACTAGCCCTGAAATTGTTGCGCTTGACCCTAAATAGGTACTCCTCTAGTCTACCTGTACGACTCACTTTAAAAGAAGTACAGGAAAAGAGGGAACAAATTTTAATCTCTCAAGAAACCAGAGGAGTGCAAGTTTTCCCACTGAAAACCCAAAGTTCTCCCCTAACTATGCCTCTAGGAAGTCATATTCAATATAAAATAGATAACCTCAGTGAATATCCCCTGACAGTTCTCCTAGTTGGTCTTGATCCTATTGAAGGCATAATGGCAAATTTTTTAGCAAGCGAAGTCATCAGCCCAAAAGAAACTGATCAGAGCGACAAGGCAGTAGGTAACTCGTCCGACTGGTGGCTCATGCCGACTTTTTCTGGCTGTAGAGAAATCTATGTGATCGCAGCTAAATCATCTTTTAATAGTACAAAAAAACATCTAGAAACAACTCCCCCCAACAAATCTAGTTATTCTTTAGACATAGCTCAATCTATACTTGAAGATCTTAGTAATTTTAGTAATCTACCTAATGAAGGAGGAGCAACAGCATCTGATCTTTACACATTGGATCTTAAAAGTTGGGTAACTTTCAGCCTTGTTGCTTAGGTAACTTGAGAGGCCTGATAAAATAAATGAAAGGTCAAAGGTTCGCCCCTGGTGAAAAACCCGCGCTTCGAGTGTCTTTAACATGGGTATTTTACAACTTATATGAATAACTTATATGAATAGTCTGACTCTGACAACACAACGTCGCCTCAAAAAATTGCCACAACAGCCAAGTGTGTGGGAAGGAGATCGTCGCTCTCTGACGACTCATTCTAATGATCAATTAGAGGGGCAGAAGAACTCGAACATTATTGAAGAATGTATTATCTGGGTAGATCGTTCTGAAGGATGTGTCAGGGCCATGGAAGTAGTATCCTCAGATATTGGACCTGAAGCAGTAGTTCGTACTTTAATTCGGGCGATGGAGACTCCGATGGGACCGGTTAGACCCAGTCGCCCGCAAAAAATTTTAGTGCGTAACCGTGAAGTCCAATTTTTCCTAAGAGGCGCTCTGCAAAGTCTCAATATTACTATTGAGTATGAACCTGAACTTCCTCTAATTGATGAAATATTTCATACTTTTGAAGAATCCCAAAGTGGTCGTCCTCCAGCTATTCCCTCTCGCTATAGTTCCTCAATCAAAGAACTTGCTCAACAGTTATGGGAAGAGTCCCCTTGGGAATATATTACTGATTATGAAATCATAGCTGTTGATTTAGAGCAAATCTATGCTCAAACCATCTATGTCTGTGTTTTGGGAATGTCAGAACAAGAATATGGTCTGATTTTCTATCGTTCTTTGGACTCTTTGCAACGTTTTCGTCAAGCTGCTTTGCAAAAAGAATCAATGAGCAATTTAGAGCAGATTTTTCTCAGTCAAGACTGTTGGTTTCTCAATTATGAACCAGCAGAGGATTGGGATTTTGATGATGATGAAGATGATGACTTAGATATAGGGGATTTAGACTCTAGTGAGATAGAACCAATATTAGGTAGTCTTCATCCCTATGAAGGGTTACGCCGTTTTCTAGATGAGGAAGAAGCTGGCGTTATTTATGTCACTCTGCAAGCTCTTCTGCGCTTCTTCAGCAGTTCGCATCGTCAATTAGAAAAGGAAACAGTTGCCGCTCTAAGTAAGACCTACAGTCTACCTCTGTTTCCGAGTAATGACCATCAACAAATGATCTCTGTTACTGTTGCCACTCAACCAGAAGTCTCCACGACACTTTTAGAGATGTTAGAAGAAAGTGAGGATGAGGATGAGGATGAGGGTAACACCTTTAATGTACCGATAAATAGTGATCTGATTCCAGAGAATGCTTTAACCAGTTTAGAATTAATTAGTCGGGAATTAGTTACTAAATTACTTGAGAATTCTAAGACATATTCTGACTCTTTTACTGTTGCTAATCTAGGAGAATCTTTTCCTGTTGTTTTGATTCAAACAACTCGTCCTAAAGCTAAGGAAATCATTGAAACTTTAGAGGCAAATGGGGGTTTAAAGTCAGTTTGTCTTTATCCAGTAGAGGATTCAGCTTTAGAAATTGAGCGAGAGTTAGGTCTTTTACAAGTTAATAACGGGCATCTTTATATTTTTAATGAGTTTGATGCAGAAGATCCAAAATATCAAAATAAGCGTCGAAAATGGACTTCAGCCTGTCAAGAAACGCAAGGTTATTGTGGTCTGATTGTGGCTATGGGTGTCACTGGTTCAGCAAGTGGGAAACCACAACTTAAAGATATGCTAGGAATATTTCAGGCTAGATTTTTAGAAGATATTCAAGAGATAACCCAAGCAATATTACCTTCAGAAGAATGAAAATAGTTAGCTAAACTCGACCAACTCGTAAATATAAATCCATCAAAACTGAACGTTGAGGCCTATCTATTCCCCAAGCTTTAACTAACTCAGGCAGACAGTTCTCAATAAGGTCTGTTTTTTGAGAAAGCTTAAAAGCAGACCAAGTCTTAATATAGTTCAATAAATGCTCTAAACTCCAGTTATTTTCTATGACAAAAGAAGGAGGTGATATTTCTAGAAAAGGAAAATCTAGGGTACGATAACCATCAGCAATTAACTGACGTTCCGCAGACCAATAGCTATCAAGAGGTTCTAGGATATACTTAGCTATAACCTGGTCAATCTCAGGACTAACTCGAAAGAAATCGTAACACCAAACAGCTAAAATAGCTCCAGGCTTAGCCAATCTTCTCACCTGCTCATAGAACTTAGGTAGATTAAACCAATGTAAAGCTTGAGCAACAGTAATTAAATCAAAATATTCTGCAGGTAGTTCTAAAGTTTCGACAGTTGAGACTCTATAGTTAATTTTAGGATGTTTTATGGCATTCTCAAGCTGTTCCTGACTCATATCGATAGCCACTACTTCAGAGAAATATTCAGTTAAAGAAAGAGCAGCTTGTCCATTTCCGGTGGCACAGTCTAAAGCTTTTTGATGTTGTGAACAGATGGAATTCAAATAAGCAAAGAGTTCTCTAGGATAGGAAGGTCGATATTGAGCATATTGATCCGATTTTAGAGAGAAACTTTCTTTTTTACCCATAGGTTGAGCGAAATCCGACATAGTACTTATAATATGCTTTTGAGTGACGCAATTGTGTCAGAATAAATTTTACAGTAGACTTGGGGATGAAAAATGGAACTCGAATATCCTGATGATCTTAAATACTTAGAAAGCCATGAATATGTTCGCTTAGAAGGAGAAATAGCCACCATCGGGATCAGTGCTTTTGCAGTGGATCAACTCGGTGATATTGTCCATCTAGAATTACCCGAAATTGGCGATTTAATCACCTTTGGAACTAGTTTTGGCACTATTGAATCTGTCAAGGTGTCAGAGGAACTCTATCCTCCCGTTTCCGGAACAGTAATTGAACGGAATGAAGCGATGTTAGAGGCTCCTGAGATGATTGCTATTGCGCCTTATGAAGAGGGTTGGTTACTCAAAATTAGGGTCAATAGTCTAGATGAGGAACAGAGTGATATTTTAACAGCTAATGAATATCGTTCTCAGGTAGAAGGTGTATAGGTGTTAAAGACCAATAAGTTCACCACTGCCCTTAATTACCTCACCGAGAAGATAGGCTCGAATACCTTGTCCTTCAAACCATTTAATTGTACTGGTTGAATTTTGGGCTGAGATAATCAGAACATAACCAATACCCATATTGAAAGTATTGAACATCTCTGATAAGCTAATCTGACCCGATTCAGCTAGAAAAGTGAAAATTGGTAGAGGTGTCCAAGCTGTCGGATCTATTTTTATTGATTGATTTTTCCCTAAACAGCGAGGGAGATTTTCTGGCAGTCCGCCTCCAGTAATGTGGGCCATTGCGTGAATATCTAAGCCAGATTTTAAGGCTTCGAGAACTGGCTTAACGTAGATTCTAGTAGGGGTCAGACAGACTTGAGAGATTGTCTGACCTCCTAGCATTTGAGGTGTATCACTCCAATTAAATCCTTGTGTTTCCAGAATCTTACGCACTAGACTATAACCATTGCTATGTAGTCCACTACTGCTAAGACCTATCACCAGATCCCCTATAGCAACTCTAGAACCATCTAAAAGTTGACTTTTTTCCACAATACCGACTGCAAACCCAGCCACATCATACTCACCCACCTTATAGAAACCTGGCATTTCTGCAGTTTCACCGCCTAGAAGAGTACAACCACTCTGACGACAGCCTTTAACTATCCCCGTGACAACTTCTACTAATTGTTCTGTGTTAAGTTTTCCGGTGGCTAAATAATCCAGAAAGAACAGAGGTTCTGCCCCAGAAGTAAGAATATCATTAACACACATAGCGACGAGATCTATTCCTATACTGTCGTGAGAATTGACAGCCTGAGCAATTTTTAGTTTAGTCCCTACTCCATCAGTACCCGAAACTAAAACCGGTTCTCTATATCCTGTTGGTATTTGAAAATAGCCCCCAAAGCCACCCAAACCGCCTATTACTTCGGGACGATAGGTACTTTCTACTTCAGAACGAATCTTTTTAATAAAGGTTCTGCCTGCTTCTACATCAACTCCTGCGGTTTTGTAATCCATTTGTTTGTTAAGTTTATTTTAGTTCGGCAATTGTGGTTAAAATGTCTTAATTTTGTACTAATTTTATCTAAAAACTGCTTGAAAGGCCTGAACTTTTAAATCAATCCCTGTAATAGCAGTGCCGACAACTACACTATAAGCGCCTATTTCTAGAGCTTTTTTAGCCATTTCTGGGGTTGCTATGCCTCCTTCACAGATTACAGGTATCTCTATTTTTTCCAGACATTGAGATAATAAATCATAACCTGGTGGTGTTAAATGTTGAGTATTAGATGTATAACCATAAAGGGTAGTGCCAATGAGATCTGCGCCTGCTTGACTGGCTGTTATTGCACTCTCTAGGCTATCAATATCAGCCATAACTAGTTTACTCCATTGATGAATTTGGGCAATTAACTCAGGCACTGTTTCTCCATTTGGCCGTTCTCTTGTGGTTGCGTCAATAGCGATGATATCAGCACCAGCTTGTACAATAGCTAGAGCATCTTTAAGAGTGGGTGTAATATATACTTGATATCCTGCATAGCCTCTTTTCCAAAGTCCAATGATTGGGACATCAGGTAAAACTGCACGACAAGCTTTAATATGTTCTGGAGTATCCAGACGTAGACCCTTAGCGCCTTGTTTGATACAAGCTTGTGCTATTGCTGTAATTATTTCTCGAGCGTGTATTGTTGAGTCTTTTGGCGCTTGAACCGAGACTATTAACTGACCTTCTAACCGAGCAATAATACTATTATTAACTATCATAATTAATTAAACTATTGATCCTTTGTAGTAATAGATGAGGCTGAATTGGTTTGAGTAGATAATCATCAAGTTCATTCTGTTTATTTAAATAAATTTCATTACTTAAAAGCAGAATTTTTATACTTTTAGTTGTTTTAAGACGGCGTAAAGTTTGACTCAGTTTATACAGTTCAGAAAGTTCTTGATCGACTATGACTAGTTTAGGCTGAAGGACTTCTATTTTTATGATGGCTGTTGCACTATCTATTAACCAAACCACTTGATATTCTGCTGCAGTTAGTAACTCACAAATTAAAGTGGCAGTTTCTTCATCTCTTTCTATTAAAATTATAGTTTTATTAAGACTTATTATTGGTTTGTTAATTATCTTATTGACAGGTGCTTTAAGCTGACTTTCTTGTTGATCTGGTAGCCAAACTGTAAAAAGAGAACCCTTACCTTCTATTGACTCAACTTCTATTCTGCCATGATGTAAGTCTACTAATTGTTTAGTTAAAGCTAAGCCTAAACCCGTACCTTGATAAATTCTTTCTCGAAACTTTTCTAACTGTTCAAATCTTTCAAATAGACGGGGTAGATGAATTTGAGGAATGCCAATTCCTGTATCTTCTATCTGAAAAACTGCTTCTTGATTTTCTCGCCAAACCAGTAAAGTAACTGTTCCTTCTGTAGGGGTAAATTTAATAGCATTTTTGAGTAAGTGAAAAAGGATCTGTTGAACCCTTTCTGCATCTCCCCAAAATGAATCTTCATCTTGCTCAACTCGTAAGATAAATTCTAATTCAACTTGACCTTCTCTAGCCTCTTCTTGTAGTCTATTTAAGACTAGAAGAGAGAGTTTTTTTAAAGAAAATTCTCTGATATTTAGCATGGAATTGCCAGCCTCTAATTGAGAAAATTCTAGTATTTCATTGATTAATTCTAATAATTGTTTACCGTTTTTTTGAATAGACTGTAGATATTGAAGTTGTTTTTCAACTGGTAGAGAAGCAGACCCAGAAGACCAATGTAAAAGAGTTGCTGAAAGACCAATTACCGAAGTCAGAGGAGTTCTCAATTCATGGCTTACACTACCTAAAAAAGCATTTTTAGACCTACTAGCAGCTTGAGAAGCTAGGAGAGTATCTTTTAATTCTTGGGTGCGTTCAATTACTCTCTGTTCAAAGTTATTTTTTTGCTTTTGTACTTCAGCATAAAGTTGTGCTTGATCAATAGCTACTGAGAGATGTTCCCCAATATGTCCTAAAAAAGTCTTTTCTGTTGACAACCAGTGACGTGTTTCAAAACATTGATGCGCAATAAGCAGTCCCCAAAGATCTCCTCTGACAACAATTGGCGCAATCATTTTGGAGTAAATATTGTATTTTTGCAGCATCTTTATTAAGCAGAAAGAAGATGAGTATCTCTGTTCAATATCATCAACTGTGACAATTATTCCTTGACGGAATTTTTCTTGATAGTGTGGAACATAGGTAAAACAGTCATCATCTGAAACTAGTTTCAACAGCGATGGGACATTTTGACAAGCAGTGGACTCATAAGTTACTTTTCCCCTACCTTTTTTTTTCATCGGATGACTATTGGTTTCTGGTTGGTTTTCTACATCAAACTGAAAGATCAACAGGCGATCAACTTGCAGAAAATCCCGCACTTCTTGTACTGTGGTATCTAAAATTTCTGCTAGATCTAGACTCTGACGAATATGAGAGATTACCTGATATAAGACTTTTTCTTGACTTACCCTTTGGTCTAGTTCATTCTGGATAGGACGACAGACATCTCCTTGTCCATTTAAGGTGAAAAGATCAAATAAACTTAAAAATAACTCTGCTTGCGCTGCTTGGGTAGATTCTACTTGAGGTAATGGGTAGGTAATTTTGTTCTTTTGAATAAATTGATTGACTGTCTCGATGTCCCAACTGATGGTTACATAATATACAGGAGAGAAAGATGGGGTTTCTCCTTGTTCTTGTAAAGCTTCCTGACTGGGGATAGATTCTTGTTGAGGCTTAGCTAGAAGTAGAATAGACCAATTACTCCATAAAAGTAAGGCGAAGCGTTCTGAAGCGTTTTCAGGACTAATTAGAGTATCTTCTTCGGTGACTAGAACGTGTCCATCTCTATGGCTGGCTATCTGTCGCCACAAACGATAGATCTCTTCTAACGTCTCTTGGGACAGTACACGGCTAACTTGGTAAGGGTGAGGATTATTCATTTTTGCAGGTCACTTGGGTCTAAATAGACCCCTTCTATCACTACTAAATTGCCTCACTCTTGACCAATTTCCTGAAAATCTAATACTTTTTAAAGATTGTCCACTTAAAAAAAGACATTTTAACGCCTTTCTACTCAACTAGCTCGGTATTATACTCATTAAAGGAGCGCCGTTTTAGCTTTTCTGATTCAGTACGAGGTAGTAGATCAAAAAGTTCTCTAAGAGGGTCATCAATTACTGCATAATCAACATTGCCTTTAACATCGAGGATCTTCTGACCAGCTTGGTCTAAAACTACTGTTTGGGGTACATAACCCTGATAATAGTAGCCTGGTTCATCAGGCCGATATTCAGTCTTAACTGGTATAGAGTCTACGTTGACAGGAATAATACTAGCTGCGCGTCCATAGAATTCTTGTAAGCGAGAGACAATGACCGCAAAATCTTTACAGTCTCTACTGTCATCGAGATAATAGACTATGATCGCTGGAATTTTTCGCTTGAAGGTCTCCTCTAGATTTAGTTTCGGTGGCACTAAAGAACCATTGCCTGCATATAGAACAAATATACTGCCATCTAGACGATCATCGTTTAGGCTAGCCCAAGCAGTGGGGGTGAATAAAGTAGTACAAAGCAGAAGGGTAAAAATGAGCAGCAAGCGAGAGACGAAGGACTTCATATAGTGAGTTAGAATTGAAAGCACAATATTTAAGTGTAGAGAAAAGATTGACCAGTGGATCGCCGTAAGTCAAACAGCCAAAGTCGTTTTATTGATAGCTACTATAGTGTTTTGGGCTTAAACCCTTGGGCTTCAGGTTTAGAGATCAGGAGAACTTACAGGGAATTGAGTAAACGCTATCATCCTGATACTACAGAATTACCTGCAGCGGTGGCAACTAGTAAGTTTCAGCAACTGAATGAGGCCTATGCTACCTTGAGTAATCCTGAAAAAAGATCTTTATATGACCTTAAGATCGGTTATTCTCGCTGGAATGTGATCCAGGTTCCTTCAGACTATCCAGAGAGAGAGAGTAATTCAGCCTATCTGGATGCAACAGATAGAGATCTTTCAGCTGGAGAGATTTTCAGTCTTTTGATTTTAGGCTTAACTTTTCTCCTCTGTATAGGGCTGGTCTTTTTGGTAGGATACATCAGAGGGTATGAATTCTTTCACCTGTGGTAATTCTGACAGTTAACTATTATGACACTTCCCGATCCCCAAACTCCACTATATAATCATCCTTTGCCCAAAATAGAAGAGTGGCTAAAGGATCTAGGCTGTGAACAAGAAGAAGAAAACTTACATTGTTGGAAGATTAAGCATTTTACTGCTACTTCGAGATGGAACGCTCAAATTATTTTAGATACGCAAGAAATAACCGTCTGTTATCTAGCCGTCGCAGCAGATGGCACAGATATCAGACGGTCATTCAAGTACTCTTTAAGTAGACAAGATATTGAGGATGCTGTTTTTTCTGGTCCTTAAAGTTCAGCCATGTAGTCTTGTAAGGCCTTGACCTCTATAGGCTGAGACTGTAGGGAACGGATGGCTGCTACAGTAGCTTTAGCACCAGCAATGGTGGTAATAATCGGAAGTTTGTAATCTAAAGCTGTACGGCGGATTGTGCGTCCATCCTCTTTAGTATCTTCACCACCTGGGGTATTGACGATAAATTGTATCTGTTGGTTTTTAATCCAGTCTATGACATGAGGACGGCCTTCATGGAGTTTGAGAACTAACTCAACATCCATACCATTATCTAGTAATACTTGACGAGTTCCTGAAGTAGCAACGACCCGAAAACCTAGATTAATCAGATCTTTAGCCACAGGAATGATCGCTTTTTTGTGGCGATCATTGACTGAAATAAAGACTGTTCCAGTGGTTGACAAATTAACCCCTGCACCTATTTCCGCCTTAGCAAACGCTTTCCCAAAGTCGCTATCTATCCCCATCACCTCACCTGTAGATCTCATCTCTGGACCTAAAAGAGTGTCGGTTCCTGGAAACTTTTGGAAAGGCAGCACAGCCTCTTTAACAGCAACGTGCTTAGGAATACGTTCTTTAGTTACGCCAAGAGACTCTAGAGTCTTTCCTGTCATCACTAGAGAGGCTATTTTGGCTAGAGGAACTCCTATTGTTTTAGAGACATATGGCACAGTTCTTGAAGCGCGGGGGTTAGCTTCTATGATATAGACCTGTTCACCTTGGACAGCGTATTGAATATTCATCAGACCAACTACCTGAAGGGACTTAGCCAGTTCACTTGTCCAGTCTCGAATAGTAGTTAAGACGGTATCTGAAAGGGAGACAGAGGGGATAGAACAAGCGGAGTCTCCTGAGTGTATACCTGCCTCTTCTATATGTTCCATAATTGCACCAATGACTACCTGACCAGTTTGATCGCAGAGACAGTCTACATCTACCTCTATGGCATTTTCTAAGAACTTATCAACTAAGATGGGATGGTCTGGTTCAACCTGTACCGCATAGGTCATGTATCGCTGCAATTCTTCATCAGAATAGACTATCTCCATCGCTCTGCCACCTAGTACATAAGACGGTCGTACTACTACAGGATAGCCAATCTTTTTAGCAACAATGAGAGAATCCTCATAACTCCGCGCCATGCCATTAGCAGGTTGAGAGATATTCAATTCGCGTAAGATTTTCTCAAAACGCTCTCTATTTTCAGCTATATCAATAGAATCAGGTGAGGTTCCCCATATTTTGGTAGTAACAAGACAGTTAGGACTTTGGAGATACTTTTGGAGAGGGATAGCTAATTTTAGGGGAGTCTGTCCACCAAATTGAACGATGATGCCTTCGGGGTGTTCTGCTTCAATGATATTGAGAACATCCTCTTTGGTTAAGGGTTCAAAATAAAGCCTGTCACTGGTGTCATAGTCTGTAGAGACAGTTTCGGGGTTAGAGTTGACCATGATTGTCTCATAACCTGCAGCGCTTAAAGAAAAGGCTGCATGACAACAACAATAGTCAAATTCTATCCCTTGTCCAATGCGGTTAGGTCCACCACCAAGAATCATTACTTTAGAACGATCTGAGGGAATGACTTCTGTCTCTCCTACTTCATAAGTAGAGTAGTAATAGGGGGTCAAGGCTTCAAATTCTGCAGCACAGGTATCCACTAATTTATAGACTGGGATAACTCCTAATTGCTTACGATAGTCTCTAACGCGATCTTCATCTGTCCCTGTAGCAAAGGCAATTTGTCTATCACTGAAGCCTTTCTGTTTAACTCTCTGCATGGTTTGACTGTCCAGAGATTTAAGAGAGGTCTGTTTAAGGAACTTCTCTGTCTCAAAGAGATCAGCCATTTTATCGAGGAACCAAGGATCGATCCGAGTTAGATCATGGATCTCTTCTACTGTCATCCCCAATTTTAAAGCTTGATGGATGTTAAAAATACGTTCAGGGTTAGGGGTTCTCAGACTTGCTTTAATTTGTGAGAGATTTGGTAACATTTCTTGACGATCACAACCAAAACCAAAGCGTCCTGTTTCTAAAGACCTTAAAGCCTTTTGAAAGGATTCTTGAAAGGTTCGACCGATGGCCATTACTTCTCCTACCGACTTCATCTGAGTGGTCAGGATAGGTTCTGAACCGGGAAACTTCTCAAAAGCAAAACGAGGAATCTTAGTTACTACATAGTCTATGGTTGGTTCAAAAGAGGCGGGAGTCTTTCTCGTGATGTCGTTGGGTATTTCATCAAGGGTGTAGCCTACAGCTAGTTTAGCGGCAAATTTAGCAATAGGAAAACCTGTTGCTTTAGAGGCCAAAGCTGAAGAACGTGAGACACGGGGATTCATTTCAATGACTATTAAATCGCCATTTTGGGGGTTGACGGAAAATTGAATGTTAGAACCACCTGTTTCTACTCCGATCTCTCGAATGATCGCTTTAGAGTAGTCTCTTAAACGTTGATATTCTTTATCGGTTAGGGTTTGCGCTGGTGCTACAGTTATGGAGTCGCCTGTATGTACACCCATTGGATCAAGATTCTCAATAGAACAGATGATCACTACATTGTCGGCTAGATCTCTCATTACCTCTAATTCATATTCTTTCCAGCCGATCAAGGACTTCTCGACTAAAATTTGAGAATTAGGTGAACACTCCAGACCATATTCGGCCATCTCTTCATATTCTTCTTGATTGTAGGCAATACCACCACCTGTGCCACCTGAAGTGAAGGCGGGACGAATAATGAGAGGATATGAACCAATTTGTAAGGCAATTGCTTTGGCTTCGTCTATTGTATTGGCAATACCTGAAGGACAGACAGGAACTCCTATCCGGTTCATAGCATTTTTAAAGAGTTCTCGGTCTTCTGCCATTTCAATAGCTGGTAGTTTAGCCCCTATTAGCTCTACGTTATACTTTTCTAATGTCCCCCTTTTAGATAAAGCCACTGCTAGGTTTAAGGCTGTTTGTCCCCCCATGGTCGGCAATAGTGCATCAGGTCGTTCTTTTTCGATAATCTTTTCGACTATCTCTGGGGTCAGTGGTTCTATATAGGTTCTGTCTGCCATCTCTGGATCGGTCATAATAGAAGCAGGGTTAGAATTGACTAAAATTACCTCGTAACCTTCCTCACGGAGAGCTTTACAAGCTTGTGTTCCCGAATAGTCGAATTCACAGGCCTGTCCAATGACAATCGGACCTGAACCTAAGAGTAAGATTTTTTGTATATCGTTGCGCCGTGGCATAAGCTTTTCTTCACTTCAGGAGAATATTGAGTTTTCAATCCTTAGCTATAATACTAGGGATTTTCTTTAAAGTCAGCACAATTAATGCTCAGTTTATTCTAGGGTATCTCTCTATCTTTGTTAAATAAGTCTCAAAGTATACTGATTTAATCTCCTTTTGACCACTTGTATGGCAGAGATAGTTTAATCTGAGCTACCCTAAAGAGCTAAAATAATTCATCTAAGTAATCAATGGTCTTGTCTGATGAAGAGTAGAGGGGTGATTTACATTGCCACAACAAAGAAAGCTTATCTAGAAGCAGCCTTAATTAGTGCTTTAGCTTTGCGTCAACATGAACCTGAGATACCCATTACGCTGATTTGCGATCAACCCCTATTAAAATTATTACCGCTAGATGAGTATAAAATTTCATCTAGGTTGCTTGAGAGTAATAGTCATAACTTCTCCTCTAGAGACATTAAAACTCGTTTAAATGCCTTTAGTCCTTATCAAGAGACTCTCTTTTTGGATGCGGATATTATCCCCCTCGGTCCAATTTCTGGTCTATGGGACTACATCGCTAAAGGAGATATGGCTATGGTTCTTGACCGACTGCCGAGAGTTAGTTTGTGTGACCATGTTAGTCAGGCAGAAAAGTCATATACTCTTGAACAGCTACCAGGCAATACATCGCAATATAATAGTGGGTTAATGCTTTGGCGAAATACTCCAGCGATACAAAGCTTATTTTCCCAATGGCATCAAGAATGGAGACTCTTTGAGAAGCAAGATCAACTAGCCTTAGTAAGAGCAATTCATAAAACCCAAGTCTCAATTAATAATCTGCCAAAAACCTATAATATTTCTCCTATAGATGCTGTTGATTTAATCCTTGAAAACCAAAAAGCGCACTTACTTCATTGTTGGGGTGGAATGACCGCCTCTGGGAAATTCCGAGAGTTAGCTTATGAGTACTATCCAAGTATTGTTGAAACAGTAGTTAAGTTAGTAGGGAATAAATGTTCTATTATTTAGCAGAGAAAGCCATCAAGTCTGGTTTTTTAGATATTGAGATACACCTTCTCCCATCTGCAAGAGATTTGGTTTAATCTTACTGCCTAAGAACTCCTCAACTACATGGGCAATGCTTTTTATTAGGAAGGAAGGAAAGCCTTTTATTTTTTCTGGATCAATGACTAATTCACCACGCATTTCAACTTTGGTTGAGTTGCCATCATTGATAAAGCGATTTTTTCCAACACAACGAACTGCATCGGTAAAAGCATTGGTTTTAATATGCCAATCCTCTGTAAAGTCGGCTTCGTTCCAGGTATTGTATTCGGTCCAGCAAAGGATCTCCTCACTCAGAATAGCCCTAGCTGCGGCTGGTATTTCTCCCCCACCGTGCCATTCATTCACATAGTAGACTAATCCTGCTTCTTGGCGACAGGATTTAACTTGAATAGAACGTACATTTGGCATATAGGGAATCAGTTCAATCAGCTTATCCCTATAGGTAGCATAGACTAGCGGTCGTGGAAATGAAATACAGGTATCTGCAGAAATAATCATTTTTTCAAGTCCACGAAGGCTCCAGGAAAAGTTTTAGTAGATCTAACCACGATACTTTTATTGTCATTTGGAATCTAATTCTTTTTCCACATTTCTAAAAGACGATGTTTAATTTTTTCCTCTTTTTGGGCTACAGATACCCCTACTTCACTAGCTTTAGTTTTCCATTGGGCTTGTTTGCGGTCAATGGGAGTAGCTGCACCTGCTTCTACTTTGCTTTTTTCTTCTCCGTACCAGGTTTTAACCTTTTTAAAACGCTGCTTTAAGGTTTGATAACGATCTCCATATCTTTGGTTCCAAGTCTTATCTACATTTTCTAATTCAATTTTTAGTTTAGTAGAAAAATGTTTCACAAAGGGTAATAATTTCTCTTCTTTAATAACGTTCAGAAGCTCGTTAAAAGCCACTTTTAAGCGACTTACTGTTTTTTTATCGCTGACTATTTCGGGTTCATTGATTATCTTTGTTTCTGCTTCTAATCGAGGTAATGGCACGTTATTATTAATGTTTTCTTGAATATAATCCGACATAATTGGTCTCTTTCGCAGGATAAAAATAGCTAATTTTTAGGTAATATACGTCTTTCATTACCTATATCAATCATGGCAAGTTATCCTCAAAGCTGCTGTTCAAGAAAACCTCACTTTAAGATGGGGTTTACCCTACTCTTCATATTCACACCCTTTGTTATGTTTTAACTTTCCTCACTCATCTAGTAATCTAGAAGCCTAAAGAACTAAGTTTTTTAGTTCAATACTTATATACTGTATAATTCATTTACCTTAATTTGTTACCTTTTGATAAACTCTATTTATTTCCTGAATGTATCTCTCCATACTAAATAATTTAGCTCTTTGGTGACCAGCTTGGGCTAAATGCGCTCTTAAATGATTATCTCCTAATAATTGTTCTAATTTTTCAGCTAGATCTTGAGTATCATAAGGGTCAATATATAGAGCTGCATCTCCACAAACTTCAGGTAAAGAGGCTATATTTGAGGTGATGACTGGACAACCAAAATTCATCGCTTCTAGAACTGGTAAACCAAAGCCTTCATAAAGTGAAGGAAATATAAAACAAGATGCTCCTTTATATAAATATTGTAAGTCTTGAGAGGAAACATAATCTAATAAAACTATTTTAGTAGATGACTGCTCAATATTTTTTAGTTCTTCTTTCCATAGCCAAGCTTTTTTCCCAATAATCACTAGAGATTGCCCAGTACTAAGTTTTTGATAAGCTTCTATTAGTCTTTTGATATTTTTTTTCGGTTCAATAGCCCCGACAAAGAGAATATAATTATCTTTTTTTAGTTGATACTTTTCTAAAATAGGTTTATTTTCTCCTTCAGTAATAGTTTTTAAAGCAATTGGTTGATAGGTGACAAAAATACGCTCTGCTGGATAATCAAACAGAGAAACAAGATCATTTTTAGTGCTTTGGGAAACTGTTATAATAACCTCTGAGTCTTCTAAGGAACTTTTAATTAAGTCCCGAAAAAATCTTTTATTATCCAAAGTTAAATGAGGCAACTTTAAGGGAATTAGATCATGAATTGTGGTAATTTTAAGCGTATTTTTAATTGAAATGGGAAGCGGATATGTAGCGTGCCAAATATCTATAGGCTGTTTTATTTTTAAGTTTTGCTTGATTCTGATGCTTTTGAAAAGTAAGTTAGCTATTCTATAACATTGAGGCAGTCTAATGATTTGGGCATTGCTAAACAACTCCTCAGATCTAATCTTACGACTTGTTAAAATAGTGCTGGATACCCCTAATTGATTAAGAGCCTCAAGTAAAGTTATTGAGTAAGTTTTAATCCCCGTTCCTTGCTGTAATTCTAAATTATATCCATCAATTAGGACTTTAAGACCTTCTAAACTCATAGGGCATCTTTTATAAAAGATCCATAAACTTAGCTTTCCACATCCTAAAACAAGTCCATCCTAAACCTAGGATAATTAAACCACTTAATAAAGATTGTGCAATTAATCCTAAATCCGGTCTTTCTGGGTTTAAAGAAATCTGACGTAAGCTTTCAATAATTGGTACAAGAGGATTTAAAACGAGTACTGCTCTGGCTTTTTCTGGAATAATCGCAGCAGGAAAAAAGACAGGTGAAGCAACCCAGACCACAAAAGTAAATAATTCATAAAAATAGGCTAAGTCTCTGAAAAAGACATAAAGAGCGGCTACAACAAAGCCTACACCTGTCGAAACCATAATTAAAGCTATTAATGGAAAGGGTAAAGCAATGATATTAAGAAGACTTTTAGTCCTCAAAAAAGTGACAATGATCAGTAGAGGAAATGGACCCATGACTAACTGAACAATATTAGCCGAAATCATGGAGAGAGGAAAAACAGAAAGAGGTAGTTTAACTTTATTTAAGAGAGCACCATTGACTACTATACTAGCTAAAGCCTGCATGGTGGAACTATTGTAAAAGTTAATCACAACTAATCCCGTAAAAGCTGCCAAAAGATACTCAAGTATTGAGTTGTTAAAATAGGATTTAAAAGTAGCTCCAAATATAACTGTATAAAGTCCAGTCATAATTAGTGGATTCAATAAAGACCAATAAACCCCTAATAGTGAACCTCGATAACGTGATCCTATATTTCTCTCTACTAAAACCTGGAGTAATTCCCAATAGCGTGAAATTTCTGAATTTAGAAAACCTGTCTTGATAAAGGGAGCCATGTAAGATAGTCTAGAGAATATGCTGTCAATACTTTACATAAAGTTAAGTTGCTCTGTCAAGGAGCAAACTATTGACAAAGTAACTCAATTCATCATATGGTGAGACTAAGCTCGGTTCTGATGAAAAGCAGTCATCAGAGGTAACGGGGAAAGTTTGGTGCAAGTCCAACACTGTCCCGCAACTGTAAAATGAAGTAATACTTCAATAGTCAGAATGCCCGCCGAATAAGGAAATCATGTCATTTAATCTGCGAGGTACAGTATGACAACTAACTCTTCTACTTGGAAACAAGTCACTCGACTCACTCTATCTGTCCCATTACAAGGAACACTCTACATTGGTTTATTGAGTTTAATTGTCTGGACTGTCTTTTTTACCACATATCCCCCTATTCACGACAAACTACACTCTCTGCGTCACCACACTTTGACAGTTGGTTGTCACTAGGAAAGAAAAATAAAAACCATGCGAAGGTTTAAATTAGGCTTTCTGATCAGCTTAGCTTGTCTGGTCACTATAGTTTTTTATGGTCTGTTGGGATATTCTCAGTCCTCTAGTCCTACTGTAACGCTGAGGATGGAACCTCAAGAAACCTTTCCTTTTGAAGCTGAGGCACAAAAACACCCTGAACCAGTTAACCTCACCCTTCAAGCAGTAGATAGCCTAGGAACCCCTCTTAAGGCGGTATCCATGCGTCTATCTATAGACAACCCCCCTAAAAATCCCTGGTTAAGTACTGATTTTCCCATGGTAGAAGGAACCCAGTTACTACAACTAGAAACATTTGCACCAAAGGGAGAGTTAAGAATAAAACAAATGTTCTCAATTAGAGGAACTTACTCTCTCAATGTTCAAGTAACTCCCACCAAAGGGAGTAAGATTGCTGCTTTTGAGAAAAAATTGAGTATAGATATAGGTGAAAATCCGATTAAATACAGAAATTACGCTATTTTAGTTGTAATTTTACTGGGAGTAGGCTTAATTGGCGGACTGATTATTGGTAAACAATCGCGGATAACTTCAAATGAAGGAATACCAGAATCAGTGAGAATGCTTTTAAGCGGACTGATTGTCGTGGCTATAGGTGTTCTTCTATTTGTCAATGTTAAGGCAGAGAAAGCAGAAGCACATGGTCATGGTCACTCTAATCATTCTACCTCTGGTCCTACTCAAACTGCTCAACCACCAAAAAATGTTAAAGTTGAGCTTCTAGGTAATCAGAAAGCAATAGTCGGACAACCTGCTTCATTTAAGATACAAGCTTTTAATCAGAATCAACCGCTTTCTGCGCTTAACTTTAAGTTGACCAGTAAGCAAGAAGAGGGGTGGACAGCTTTTGCTTATCAAGGAGTTTTAAACGAAGAGGGAGAGTTTGCCTGGAAACAAGGCTTTTTTGATGGGGCACCCCATATAATACAGGTGGAGTTATCACCCCAAAAAGATGCTAAGCAGCAATTTACTCCTTTTTCTTTAAACCAACAGATAGAAGTAGAAGGAGTCGCACCACCTTTGACAACAAGATTAATCTCTCTAGGATATATGACTGCTTTTATCTCTTTGGGGTTTTTGCTAGGATTAAGGTTAATTAGTTGGTTCCATGTCGTTTTTGATGCCATTGCCAAGCGTGTTTAATAATTTCTGATAAGTCTGCATAGAGAGGATGCCAACCTAGAATAGTCTGAGCTTTTTTACTACTACCCACTAGAATGGAAGCATCACCTAAACGACGTTCTTTTTCTTGAGTAATAATCTCTTTTCCTGTAACTTTTTGGGCAGTTTCTATGACCTCTCTGACTGAGAAACCATGCGCATTACCTAAGTTAAAGACATCTGTTTTACCGCCCTTAAGTAGGTATTCTAAGCCTAAAATATGAGCAATGGCTATGTCGCAGACATGAATATAATCTCTAATAGCTGTCCCGTCAGGAGTAGGGTAATCTGTACCAAAAATAAAGAGATTCTCACGTTTTTTCAAAGCTGTTAATAAAGCAAGGGGAATTAAATGAGTTTCGGGGTTATGGTCTTCCCCTAAACGTCCTTCGGGATCAGCACCTGAAGCGTTAAAATAACGAAATGCCACTGATTTTAAACCATAAGCATAGTCAAAATCTAGTAGGATTTGCTCTACCATATTCTTACTAGCTGCATAGGGACTAAGAGGGTTGTGTGGGTGTTCCTCAGTCATGGGTATCTCTAGGGGAACCCCATAGATCGCACAGGTAGAAGAAAAGACGAAATACTTAACCTTAGCTGCTACCATTGCTTCTAATAAGGTCAAAGTTCCGACAACATTATTGCGATAGTATTTAGCTGGTTCTTGTACAGATTCTCCTACAGCAATGTAAGCTGCAAAGTGCATCACAGCAGCAATGTTATAGGTAGCAAAGATCTGATCTAGTAGTTCTCGATTTGTTGTATCACCGATAATTAATTCAATTTGTAGAACTTCTTTAACTAGTTCTGGATGTCCATAAGATAGGTTATCTAAAATTAGAACTGAATAACCAGCTTTTTTGAGGGCAAGTACTGCATGAGAACCAATATAACCTGCTCCTCCTGTCACTAAAATTGTCTCTTTTCGATCTGACACGGACACTCCTCAATGATTTGCTCACTTTTAAATCATACCAATGTCAGTGATTGTCAGAATAGATTTAGCTACCTGATGTTTACTAGACCATTTTTTGGCAATTAGTTAAATTCTGATAGTACTCTAGGAGCAAATTCCCAGCTTCTGCTAAACTAGCACCAAAAACAATAATTCCTTCTAAATGTCCACTCATTACGAGAATTTTTGCTTTTTGTAAGTCACCTTCTTGACTAAGACGGATGATTTCTTGTGCCATTTCTGGGGTTCCGTAAGCTGCATCTGCTGCTGTTGTGGGAACACAATTAGTTAACTTTTCCCAAAGTTCTAAATGATGGACATGAATGACCGCTTTGACTTGCTGATTACTTTTATATATGGCACCATGGGTGAGAGATTCTGAAGAAGCAGCTACAGGTCCGATGCAGGTGAGTTTATTTTGCTGCCAATCATAAGTAGTAACTAGAGTATAATTTTGCTCGGTTAAAGTGGGTAGTCCTCCTGTTTGGGTTCCTGTAATGATAAAGTGATCTGTTTGTTCTAAACGCCGACTGAGATTACCAAAACCTATCCCATTCTCATATTCTCCAATTAGACCCAGTTTATAGAGTCTATTCCGCCATTGTGTAAGGGGACGCACATAATCATCAGGTGGTGCTGCCCCTTCTAACCAATGACAGTTATACTTAGTATAGCCTTCATCTACTAGCATTAGAGAGATACTGCTACTTCTGAGGGTTTACTTACAGTTCGGTAGCCTGTTATTTTAATAGGAACACCTCTTTTAGGTGCTAAAGTAACTCCTCGACGCTGTGGAACCTCTTTTCTACTATCTTTTAAGGCAAACTCATAATTTGAAAGTAAAGTTGCTATGACCACTTTCATCTCAAACTGTGCCAAAGCTTCCCCTACACAACGCCTTGTTCCTGCACCAAAGGGCATAAACTCATAAGGAGTATATTGACGTTCTAGGAAGCGTTCGGGCTTAAATTGACTAGGGGTAGGATAGAGGTCTTCTCTATGGTGTAGCAGGTAAATACAGCCCATTACAGCGTCTTTTTTAGTTAGTTGATAATCAAATAAACTAATATCTTCTTGCACTATCCTAGGAAAAGTGAGCATTCCGATTGGATATATGCGCAGGGTTTCATTACAGACTGCACTCAAATAGGGTAGACGGACTATCTCCATTGGATCATATTCCCGTCCCAAACTATCTATCTCTTTTAAGAGTCT
>CASBQB010000087.1 GCA_949127655.1 Chroococcales cyanobacterium PMM_0086
AACAAGCTTGTCAGAGATACACAGCAAACGTAGTTAACCGTAGTCAAATAGCGTCAACTGCTTTGTGTTTACTGCCTGATTGACTTGAGAAACTTTACGCTTCTTTGGTTCTAGGGAGCAGCTAATCCTATTTTTGAACAGGCCGCCTCCTTCACTTGGTTGAAAACGCCGGAGAAATATTTGGCAATGGTGGAGGGACAAGCACACGTCAATTTCTCAGAAATCGACCCCGGTATAACAAAAACCCTACATTCTCTAGGTAATCTAGTTTTACCAAACCAAGACTTGATCGGTAGCTACTCAGAAGCCATCTCAACATCTTTTTTCGAGGTCTATATCGGTCGGAATGCCAGTTATCGACCCTTTCTCAAATCTGCCTACGCTGAATATCTCAGTCAGGAAGAAGAGTTTAAGTTAGATTTAATTACTGGAGATTCTTCGGCTGAATTAATTAAGTCCATTGAGACGCTTAGTCATCGAAATAGTAAAAGATTTTTAACGCATTTCTAACTAACTGTATCATCATAAAGATAAGTCCCTGTCAGGGAAAATTGACAGAGAACATCATAAGGCTTGTAAAAGATAATCTAAAGAAACATTCTCAGTTTAAGTTAATAAACCGATCCAAAGCTGAGACCATTTCTGGAGGCCAACGCCGTACATGGTTCACCCAGTTTAGATCTTGATAGCGAGCATCCATTTCTACAGCCGCTACCCAGTTACTTTCAGCCTCTCCTTGTAGTCCTTCCTCCCAAAGAACAGCCGTCAAAGCTGCTCTTGCATCGGGAAACATTGGGTACTTTCGTACCAAATTGCGCATTGTTTTTAAAGCTTCCTCTGTCCGTCCTAACTGATATAGTGCTAAAGAATCATTAGCTCTAGCCAAGGCAAAGTTAGGCTCAAGTTCAATGGCTTTTTGATAGTCAGCTAAAGCTAGTTTCCATTTACCTAAACCGCCTTGAGCATTGCCTCGATTATTGTAGGCCATAGCATCATCAGGATTCAATTCTAAAACTCGATTATAGTCTTGGATAGCTTTAAGATAATTTCCAGTTCCTTCTAAAGCAGTCCCTCTGTTTAGATAAGCATCGGGTGCATCAGGTGCTAGAGTAATAGCCTGATTAAAGTCTGTAATAGCTTCTTCAAGTCGGTTTTGAGAGATGCGAGAGTTACCTCGGTTACTCCAAACAGCCGGGTTATCAGGAAATTTTTCAATTAGTTCTGTCCAATACTTTTCTGCTTGCACAAAATCCCCTTTTTTTGTGGACTCTAGCGCTGCTTTAGCGATATCGTCACCTTTTTGTAGGTCTTCTTTGTTATAGGTAAACTTAATTGCTTCCTGGGCGAGGACTATATTACTTCCACTTCCCAAAAACAATACTAAACTTAGTAGTAAAACACAGATCCAAGCTTTCATAAGCATTCCTAAAAATATTGATATTTCTTCTATTATCTTAGAGGAATTGCTTTTTCATGTATGGTTGCAATACTTCAGGAATTTTGACAGTTCCATCAAGTTGTTGATAGTTTTCTAAGATAGCTGACATGGTTCTCCCGACTGCTAGTGCTGATCCATTGAGAGTATGCACTAAGTGGGTACCTTTTTTACCTGCTTCTTTATATCTAATATTGGCTCTTCTAGCTTGGAAATCTCCAAAATTAGAGCAACTGGAAATTTCTCGATATTTTTTAGCTGAAGGTAACCAGACCTCTATGTCGTAACATTTAGCTGCAGCAAATCCTAAATCTCCTGTGCAGAGTTCCATCACTCGATAGGGTAATTTAAGTAATTGCAAAATAGCTTCTGCATCTTGAACTAAATCTTCATGTTCTTTTGCTGATGTCTCAGGTTGGACAATCTTAACTAGTTCTATTTTGTTAAACTGATGCAGACGGATTAAACCCCTTGTATCTTTCCCATAACTGCCAGCTTCTCTTCTAAAACAAGGGGTATATGAACAGTGTTTAATCGGTAATTCAGCTAGGTCTAAAATGTCATCTCGATACAGATTAGTTACAGGCACTTCTGCTGTTGGGGTCAACCATAAATCATCTTCACTACATTTAAAACTCTCGTCAGCAAATTTAGGTAATTGCCCTGTTCCTTGCAGAGATTGACTATTTACTAAAAAAGGTGGTATAACTTCTTTATAACCTGCAGAAATATGTCTATCTAACATCAAGGATATCAAGGCTCTTTCTAAGGCTGCTCCTGTTCCAAATAAATTAACAAAACGACTGCCAGCTACTTTTACTGCTCTTTCAAAGTCTAAAATTCCTAGTTTTTCGCCAATTTCCCAATGCGGTAACACCACCCTATTTTCTTCTATATATTCATCTCCCCAGCGTCTAATCTCCACATTCTCCTCTTCATTTCTGCCAATAGGAGTGGTCAGACTGGGGTAATTAGGAATAGCTAATAATAACTGCTCTATTTCTGCTTTGATTTCTTTTTCTTTGGGTTCTAATTCACTTAGTTCTTGCTTGAGGCGGTTTCCTTCTCCTTTGAGTTCTTGAACTTCTTCCCCTAGTTTGATTTTTTGCCCTACTAGTTTACCAATTTCATTACTCCTTGTTTGTAATTCAATTCTAGTATTTTGTAGTTCTTTTTGCTTTTTATCTAGTTCTAAAATAGGACTCAAATCATACTCAGTATTGTTATTACGCTGCTTTAATAGTGCTTGTGCTTTCTCGGGATTTTCTCTGATGTATTTAATATCTAACATGAGTAATTCTTGATAGAAGGTAAGATAGATTTTTGTTATTTTAGCAGACTAATTGTCTCTACTTTTAAGTGTTTTTTTAATCTTTTGAAGACCTTTTTCTAAGATTGTTTTTTCAGTTTTGGGAGTAGGTAGAGTAACTTTTTCTGGTTGGGGTTCATTTAAGTAACGATAGGAGAACCAGATATCCCAATAAGGACAACCAGGTTCAAGGCGAAATCCAGCCCAATGCAGATATGATAGAGGTTTATTGACTGTAGGGTCAACTAAATAATTATCAACTCTTTGAAAATGTGGGGTACCTGCCCAACTTCCCGCACTTTTTCCATTCTGTCTGACCAAATTAAAACGACGTTTGAGGTGTTTTAAAATCATATAGTTAATAATAGGCTGGTCTGAAGTTTTGCGAGAAAAATCAAAATAATCTGGATGACTAGCACATTCCGCAAAGATTTCATAGATATCTTCTTCTGAGAATAAATTTTTCTTAGAAGCCCAAAAACCTCCATTAAAAATATCTAATAATTCTTCCTCGGTAAAAACTTGCTCCTCAATAACTTTAGGGGTAAATATATTATTGATTCCCTGACGATGTTGATAGTCATAGCAGAGAAAATCATAATCTCTCAAGAGATCTAGACGATCAATAATCTTCTCAAAAACGACTATATCTGTATCTATATAGAGAAATTCATCAAAAGGACCAAACCAACAAGCTTGTTTGCGAAACTGATTAGGACGGGCAAAAAATTTCTCACCGAAAATCTGTTGTAACTTAACCGAGAGTCTTTCAATAAAATCTAGATCTTGATAGACTTCTATACCATAAGATTGACTCAGAAGCTGGGCTACTTGTGAATAATTATCGTCATAAGGAATGAGAATAATTGGAGTATCTGGATCGTAGAGTCTAAAACTATTAAGAAAAGCGATTGTTTGTTCTATCGCTTGATCATTAGCTGTGATGTATAATCCTCTTGTCATAACCTTCATTTAATAAGTTAAACTCTTTCTATTCTAGGGGAAGAAGTACCGTAAACTTGGTGCCTTCACCCAAAACACTACTAACAAAGATTTGTCCATGATGATCTTCAACAATAGCCTGTGCAATAGCTAAACCTAGACCAGAACCACTCGAACCCAACTCAGATGGGGTATGACTACGCGATGGATCAACCCGATAAAATCGATTAAAAATATAGGGTAAGGCCTTTTCAGGAATACCATCACCTGTATCTTTAACGTCAACTTGCAAATAAGTAGATCTCTCTCGTTTAAGAAACTGTAACTCTATATTCACAGAAGCTTCCGTATTTTTAGACTCTGTATAAAATAGGGCATTACTGATTAAATTAGTAAATAAACGGGCTAATTGATCCCAGTCTCCTTTAATAGTAAAAGAGTCCTGATCAGGATTAGGGGGATCGACAATACGCAGCCCAAGAAAAATGTTTTTTTGTTCGGCTATAGCACGTTGTTCCTCAATCACCTCAATCAAAAGAGCATCTAAGGGAACTTCTTGTTCCTCTTTTAAAACCATTCCACTATCTGAACGGGCCAAAAAAAGCAAATCACTAACCAAAGTACCTAGACGCTTAGTTAGACGTTCAATTACTTTAAGTTGTCTGTGCAATAATTGATGATCAGCGAATGGTTCAGCTAAAGCCATTTGGACGTTAGTTTGAATCATCGCTATAGGATTGCGTAACTCATGCGAAGCATCTGCAGTAAACTGTTCAAGGCTTTGATAGGAGTCTTTAACAGGTTGAATAGCAATACCTGAAAGTAACCAACCAATACTACCTACCACAATGACCATCAGAACAGTCCCGATAGAAAGATCTACCAGCAGTTGACGGGTAGGTATAGTCACTTCAAACCAAGGATGACTGACCCTTAAGTAACCTAGGATCTGATGATTAATTTTGACAGGTTCTGTAACTTGTCTTAAAAGATGTCCGGGAGTTAAATAGACGGTTTCTCCTCTGCTATGTAGTGTAAGAGGAACGGTCGGGGGTTCCCAAAAGGTAGACCACCGCATTCTCCCTTCCGGGGTGAACCATTCTAAGTCAATATGATCATCCTCTACTGTTTCAGCATGATTGGGAAAACTAGCTTCTACATTCACCCGATACTTTCCTTGACTTATCGGTACTGACTCAATGACCAGAGAACGGGTGACTACTTCTACCACGTGTTCAAGGGTATCGTCAATTCTTTCAATTAGAGTATGACGTACATAGAAATAAACTCCAGTAGCGAAGAGTAGGAGTAAAACTGCTGTTACAATAGCATACCAAAGAGTTAAACGACGGCGAGTGGCTTGAAACATGATTTGGCGAAGTTAAGTTAATAAGTACTTATCTATGAAAAAATTATTTATTGTTATTGAAAGATATACAAGGATAATCCTTTTTTTTGCATCTACATCAAATTTCAAGCCAGCTTCTACTTCAGTAGTCACAACTACTTTTTCAACTAATTTATCATCAATTTTAATACTCTCAATAATAGCTAGCTGACAGTATGAACTTCCTTCGCTAACTAGGAAAAGTTTATCTCCAACTGCTAATTTCGTTTGTTCAACTTTAGCTACACCAGCTTGAGAATTTTTATACCATTCCGTAATTTTTCCTATCTCTCTAACCTGTCCTATTGATTTCTTTCGCTTAATCACTTGATAAGTAACTAATTCAGCCATTGCTTGACATAAAGTCTCAATAAAATCACATAACTCTAGCAAATCATTATGTCCCAAGATCTCGTCTATGCGCGAACTGTGTGCTGCATCATTTCGATAGCTAATTAATTGATTGAGTTCTCCTTCTACAGTATTTTGATCGCCTCCAATTTTTTCTACAAAATTCCTGACAAATCTATGCTTTTCAATCCAATTCCAGGCATTCTGTATACCAGCATCAGCCAATAATTTTTCTAAAGCTTCTTTCCGTAAGTTTTGCTCATGGAAAAGAAACGCATCTGACAATAGGTCATATTCTTGTTCCCCAGTAATTCCACGAAACAATCCACTAACTACTGTTTCAAGAGAAAGCTGTTCATATCTATTTTTCTTGAGTTCTTTTAGCAATCTTCCAACTCCTATCTGGTGAGTATTTCTAATTCTTTCTTCGAGGTCTAAATAAGATGTAAACAGTTCTGGTAGGAGTGCTAACCAATCTCTAATTATATCCTCAACAAAACTTTCATAAATAGCATATAATCGCGTCACCACAGAACAGTGCTCATAAATTTGCCACTCTTTTAGTTGAGGAATATTCTGCCTTATTTAACTTAAAACTTCTGAATATTCTGTTCCTCCAAAAGCAATATTTCTAACTATATTATTAGTCTTTATAATGGATCGAATCGTAGTAATATTAGCTTTCACTGTTCTTAAAAGCTCATCAAACATCGCTGTTTACTCAGCAATGACGTGGGATAGCATTTCGTCGAATAATCTTATTCGCTTTTGAATATCAGTTTTAGTTGTGCCTCCACCTGTAAACAGTTTTGATTTGTCTTCTTTAAACAGCTTTTTTGTCTCCTCAATCACTCTTGAAGCTCTTTCTATTAAACAATCTACATCTTTTAAATGTTTGCTAAATCCAACCATAACTGCATCATAATAAGCCTTATAAGCCTTATTTTTCCAAGTTTCTGACTGGGGATCGAAAGGCTTAAATAAATTGTTACCATAAATTTGAGAAGCAAAGTTTATAGTTTTTATAAAAATATTTCTGAGAATTTCAATGTCTTGCTCCGAAAATGTTAAACTTTTCATCATGTATAGATCGAGAAAACCTTCCATTCCTCTACGGAAATCTTCTACATGACGCAGGGAAAAAAAGCGAAGAATTAATTCTGCATCCTCCATCTTCTTATAAAGGTTGTTTTGAGAGCGTTCCTCAGAGTTATCTATGGGAATTCCCCAAGCTTTAGCAAATATAGGATTCTCGGTAAGATCTAGTAATAGTTGATTAAATTTACCATAATATAAGCAGTTTCGTATTTCCTGCCGACTTAACTCGACTCCACCAGTATTTAACCTCTCGAAGGCAAGCTGTTTCAATAAAAGTGCTTCGTCTGGATCGGATGTAGATTCTGTAATTAACACAATAGATGAGATTGAACGACGATCAATACCTGCCTTAATTTTATGAGGAAGACTATGATAATTTCGTCCATTTAGTTCTGTCCATAGTTCAAGTCCAGTTAGTTCTAGTTTATTTTCATAAAAATCACGAATAGCCGTTATTCTCTGTTGTCCATCCATGACTTCATAGGAATTATAATCCTTTTCATAAAGAATAATTGGTGGAACGGGAATATTAATCAGGAATGATTCGATCAGCCGTGATTGCATCGTAGCGTCCCAACGCAATCGCCTCTGATAAAAAGGTCGCACATCCATATAATTAGGCTTTTTCAAAGCTTCTACAAAACTTGGCAGTTTTTCTCGATTCATTTCGGTCAGTATTCTTTGCTCTCCCTTCTCATACTTAGCGTTAATTTGATCATCAGTCATCGTTTGACTTGTATTTTTTGGGGGAGATGTTTTCCACATCTTTTCTTCGGTTGGTGTAAGGATCATTGGCAACAATTTACTTTAGTATTGCTCTTTAATAATTCGGTTAGCTCACTCTATGAGTATATGGTAACAACAAAAGCCTATGATCATCCTCACTTCTTTCAATTAGAGTATGACGTACATAGAAATAAACTCCAGTAGCGAAGAGTAGGAGTAAAACTGCTGTTACAATGGCATACCAAAGGGTTAAACGGCGGCGAGTAGCTTGAAACATGATTAAGGCAAAAAAGATACAATAACAAAAAAATGGAGATTCCCTAGCTATGCCTACTGTTAGTCTGTTGCGTGCAGATTCTTATGAGTTGAAGAGTTTAAGAACATCTATAGAGACTGTTTTAGAACCTTTAGGAGGCATTAAGGCTTTTATTAGTTCAGGAGATCGGGTATTACTTAAGCCCAATCTTCTCACAGCAGGTCGTCCAGGTAAAGAATGTATAACTAGACCTGAAATCCTCTACTGTGTCGCACAGATGGTTTTGGAGGCAGGTGGTAAGCCTTTTTTTGGAGATAGTCCAGCTTTTGGGACTGCTAAAGGGGTAGCTGCGGCCAATGGTTACTTAACCATCTTAAAAGAACTTAATTTACCTGTTGTGGAGTTTCACGCTAAACGCTACAACACTCAAAGTGAAAATTTTAATAATTTACGCCTCTCTAAAGAAGCCATGGAGGCAGATGTAATTATTAATTTACCTAAAGTTAAGTCTCATATGCAGTTAACTATTACTTTGGGCGTTAAAAATCTCTTTGGTTGTGTTCCAGGTAAGATGAAGGCTTGGTGGCATTTAGAAGCAGGTAAAGATGCAGCGCGCTTTGGTGAGATGTTAGTGGAAACAGCAAGAACTCTTCAAAGCGACCTTACCCTCATAGATGGAATTATTGGACATGAAGGTAATGGTCCAAGTGGTGGAGAACCAAGGTTTTTAGGGGTTTTAGGTGCTTCTAATGATGTTTTTGCTTTAGATGTTGCTATGGCAGAAATTTTAGGGGTTAACCCTTGGGATGTCCCAACCCTTGCAGCACAAAAACACTTAGGACTCTGTAAGGACCTTGCCGAAATAGATTTTCCCATAAGTCATCCCCGTGATTTAAGTATCTCAGATTGGCAGTTACCTTCAGCTTTAATGCCCATTGATTTTGGTCTACCTCGTGTTTTACGCTCAACTTTTAAACATCTCTACATTCGTCTAATCAAGGAACCTCTCAGTATTTATTCTCAAAGTTAGAGGTAGAGGGTTATATTGAAGACTTGGAGGATGTAGCGTGAGTGAGGAACGTTGGACGCTTCCTAAAGCTTGGAAATGGGCTAAAGCAGGAGAGATAGCAGAAATTATCGGTGGAGGTACACCACCATCTAGAGATACAGAAAATTTTCAAGAGAATGGTATTCCTTGGCTTACACCAGCTGATCTTACTGGATATAAAGAAACTTATATTTCAAGAGGCAAAAGGGATTTATCTCAAAAAGGTTACAATGCTTCTGGTGCAAAAATCATGCCTAAAGGCACAGTATTATTCTCCTCTCGTGCACCTATAGGCTATTGCGCGATAGCAAGTAACCCTGTATCTACAAATCAAGGTTTCAAAAGCCTTGTTTTAATGGGGGGTCTGCTACCTGAGTTTGTTAGATATTATTTAATTGCATCCAAGGAATACGCTGAATCAATTTCAAGTGGTACGACTTTCAAGGAGTTATCAGGAGGGCGTATGTCAACGATGCTTATCCCCCTCCCCCCCCTCAACGAACAACACCGAATAGTTGCCAAACTAGATAAACTGTTTACCCGTAGTCGTTGCGTCCGTGAAGAATTAGAGCCAATTTCTAAACTCATTAAACGCTATAAACAAGCTGTGTTGAGTAAGGCTTTTAGGGGAGAATTGGTTCCTCAAGACCCTAATGATGTTGACTTTAGTCAGCCCGATAGGGTACCAGCAGCAGTATTACTAGAACGTATCCTTAGTGAGAAAAAGAAACAACCAAATAGTAAGCGAGTGGGAGGAGGTAGCGTGAGTGAGTTACCGAGGGGGTGGACAAAGTGTAAGTTACCCGAATTCTGTGAGTTGATTATGGGGCAGTCTCCTCCTTCAGATACATACAATTCTGATCAACTAGGAATCCCTTTTTATCAAGGTAAAACAGAATTTGGCATTTTATATCCAACTCCTGTAAAGTATTGTTCTAAGCCCAATAAAATTGCCCTAAGTGGCGATATTTTAATTTCAGTACGTGCCCCTGTTGGTCCTACAAATATCTGTCCTCATAAAGCTTGCATTGGTAGAGGACTTGCAGCTATAAGACCCTTAGGTAAAGTTCAGTCTAAGTTTGTTTTGTTTCTTTTTAGAAGTATTGAGGCTTTTCTGTCACAACAGGGCCAGGGAACAACATTCAAAGCAATTACTAAAGACTTTTTAGATAATCTGGAAATACCTCTTCCCCCCCTCAACGAACAAAACCGAATAGTTACCAAACTAGAAAAACTCTTCAAAGCAATCGATAAGGTAGACCAAGAATATCAAAAAGCCATAAAACTCTGTACTCGCTTAGAACAAGCAGCCCTTACTAAAGCCTTTAGGGGTGAATTAGTCCCTCAAGACCCCAAGGATGTTGACTTTAGTCAGCCCGATAGGGTACCAGCAGCAGTGTTATTAGAGCGTATCCTTAGTGAGAAGCAAAAACAGCCAACTAGTAAGCGGGTTCAATCTAAGAAAAAGAATGATTGAGGTCGCAGAGTTAGATTTAGTGACATAATTAATTAATGATTGGTTATCATTAAAGAATACACCATAGTAAATTACTTGTAAGTGAACATTTAAACTACATATTAAATTCATTTCTTGAACTGAAAAAAATTAGTAGAGGTAATTATAAATGAAATTGACAGCAACCGAAGAAGGCTTATTAATTCCCAAAGAACTATTAGGAGAAAATCAAGAATTTGAGATTACTCAAGAACCGGAAAAAATTATTATTACTCACATTAAAAAAACATCTTCTATTTGGGATTTAGGTAGAAACCCTGTGGAATGCGATGTCAAAGATGGTGCGATTAACCACGATCATTATCTTGATAACCCATGAAAAATATTTATTTTTTGGACACAAGCTATATTTTAGCTCTGGAAATAAAAAATGAAGATGCTCATCAACAAGTATCACAAAATTGGGCTGCTTTAGCAAAATTTAAACCTTTTTTAATAACAACAACATACATTTTTGATGAAGTTGTTACTTTTTTTAATAGTCGAAAACTTCATTATAAAGCAGTTGAAGTTGGTAATCGGCTATTGGAAAGTGCAGATATAGAATCAATTCAGATAGATCAAACTTTATTCAATCAGGGATGGCAATTTTTTTAAAAACATAAAGATAAATCTTATTCTTTCACTGATTGTTTATCATTTGCCATTATGCAAGAACGAGAAATTGCTACAGCTTTGACCTTAGATAATCATTTTCATCAAGCTGGATTTCAAATTTTGCCCTTATAAATTATGATATTCTTAAACCAAAAATAAATTTTAGTAAACTGCACTCAACGATAAAAACTGTAAATGGTTTGTGTTTCAGGATTAGGTAAAGAAGCAGAAAGAGATAGACTCCAGGGAATAGAATGTCTATCTAATTTCATCTGAAGACCCAACATCGGATCATCACCTGGAGAAAAAAGACATTCTAAACGCTTAATATCCTGCCAATTAGCAAGAGTATCTAAAATATTAACGATAAACTGCCGATAAATATCTTTCTGTGTCTGATACCAAGTAGGACTAATTGACTGAACCTGTTCAAAGCCAAAATGCAAGATTAAAGAAGGTTTACCAAACAAAGAGATCGCAACAGGTCTAACCTCTTCTTGTAAACATAACCCACAAGCACGCCCAAGAGATCTCAACTTTTCTAGTTTCTCATAGCGTTGCTTAATAGAACGTATAGAACTATCCCACTCTAAAGCTATTGTTACTAAATAGGTTCTCAATAATAGATGACCTAACTTTTCAGCTTTGGCTGTCAGATAATTAGAATTGTATTCATTAGCTTCTATTAATAGAGGTAAACGATCCACTACTTCTAGACCATAACCCTTAAGTCCAGCAATTTTGCGAGGATTATTAGTAATTAAACGGATCTGTTGAACATTTAAATCATTGAGTATTTGTGCACCCATTCCATAATCTCTCAGATCTGCAGGAAACCCTAACCTTTCATTAGCTTCTACTGTATCTAGTCCCATATCTTGTAACTCATAGGCTTTAATTTTATTAACTAGGCCTATCCCTCTTCCTTCTTGACGTAGATAGACTACTACTCCTACCCCCGCATTATTAATCATTTTTAGTGCCGCTTGTAACTGCATTTGACAGTCACAACGCAGAGAACCTAAAGCATCGCCTGTTAAACATTCTGAGTGCATACGTACCATTACAGGCTCCTGATCAAAGTTTTCTGGTTCACCTTTGACTATAGCTAGATGTTCTGTTTTATCTAGTAGGTTACGATAGGCATAGAGGCGAAAATTACCGAATTGACTGGGTAGATCTGAAATGGCTTCTCGATGGACAAAACGGTCATACTTGAGACGATAACTTATTAGATCTGCAATACTAATTAATTTAAGTTGATGTTTTCTAGTATATTCAAAGAGTTCAGGTAGACGAGACATTGAACCATCTAAGTTTTGAATTTCACAGATAACTCCTGCAGGATATAGTCCCGCTAGTCGGGAAAGATCTACTGCAGCTTCTGTATGTCCAGCCCGTTTAAGTACACCCCCATCTTTAGCGCGCAGGGGAAAGATATGTCCAGGACGGGTCAGGTCTTCTGGTATAGTAGAAGGGTGAATGGCTACTTGAATGGTTCTAGCCCGATCTTCTGCTGAAATACCGGTTGTGCCTCCTAGATGAGGACTAGCATCAATACTAACTGTAAAGGCAGTCTGATTAGTATCTGTATTCTTAGTCACCATCAAGGGAAGATCTAGAGTATCAAGACGTTCTCCAGTCATCGCTAAACAGATAAGGCCTCTGGCTTCAACTGCCATAAAATTAACTATATCTGGAGTAGCAAATTGAGCCGCACAGATGAGATCTCCTTCATTTTCACGGTGGGCATCATCCACCACCACCACAGGACGACCTGCTTTAATTTCGGCTAAGGCAGTATCAATTGAATCAAAAACGATGTCCACTTAGAGAGTTGCTCGATATAACCTTCAACAACTATTGTAAAGCTTTCTCAATTAAACAACAGGTAAACAAAAGCGAAAAATACTCCCTTTACCTAAGTTACTTTCAACCTCTATCCTGCCTTCTTGTAACTCTATTAAACGCTTGACAATAGCAAGGCCGATCCCTGTACCGCCAAAATGAGAAGAACGGGATTTATCCGCTCGCCAAAAACGCTCAAAAATATGAGGTAAGTCGCCACTAGCAATGCCAATACCAGTATCTATAACAGCGATCCAAACCTCTTGCAATTCTCGCCATACCTTTAGTTTAATTATACCGTCTTCTGTATAGCGAACGGCATTACCCAAAAGATTAATTAAGATCTGTTCGGTTCTATCTGCATCTGCTAAAACTAGGGGTGTATCAGGGGGATATTCTAAAGTTAAGGTTGGTCCTTCATCTAGGAGTTGTTCAGAGAACTTTTCAACTAGAGAATTCAGTATAGGATAGAGATTAACTGCTTGAGGCTTTATTAATAAATGTCCAGCTTCAGCCCTCGATAATTCCTGCAAATCATAGGTTAAACGTTCTAGACGACGAGTTTCTCCAACTAGTTTAAAGTATAATTCTGTTGAAGGAGCGAGAGTGCCATCTGCCAGTTCTTCTAAATAGCCTCGCACTACCGTTAAAGGTGTTCTCAATTCATGGGTTAAATCAGAAATTAGCTCTCTTCTTCTTATTTCAACACCTTCTAAACTAGTTGCCATATAATTAAAACTATGACTCAATTGATTCAGTTCAGGAATGTCAGAAGAGAGCATTCTTTCTTCTAGATGACCTGCTGCAAATTCTTGAGTTATATCCTTCATTTGATTAAGAGGTTTCATAATACGCTGAGAGAACCAATAGCTGAGTCCTCCTGCAGCAGAAACTCCTGAAATAATCGACCAAACAGCACTGCGATCCCAAACATTTTCAAAACCTTTTAAAAGATAGGTTCTGCTTGAAGTCAAGATGATATAACCACGCTTTTCTAAAGTTGTTAAATGTAGGGTAACTTGTCTAGGAAAAGATAATTTAGCGATGACAATAAAGCTGCCTAGTCCTACCAACATGACAACTAGATGTGAAAGAAATAAACGGGTACCAAGTCTCAATTTTGGCATAATTAAACTGCTTCATCTTCAAATTTGTAACCTAAACCCATCACTGTTTTAACAAAAATAGGGTTAGCTGCATCTGGTTCGATCTTTTTACGCAGACGACGAATATGGGTATCTACTACACGATCATCCCCATAAAAATCATGTCCCCACAATTTATCAATTAACTGATTTCTTGTCCAAACTCTTCCAGGATAACTGATCAGAGTTGCTAAGAGATTGAATTCTAAGGTAGTTAAATCAAGGGTCTCTATCTCTTCTTTTTTCAGGTGACGCATGGCAATATGTTGATCTAAATCAAGAGTAAAGTTTTGTGTATGATAAGATTGACTTTGTGTTGAATCATGACGTAAACTGCGACGCAATAAAGCACGCACTCTAGCTACTAATTCCCTAGGACTAAAAGGTTTAACTAGATAGTCGTCTGCCCCTGTTGAAAGTCCAATTATTCTATCTATTTCTTCACCTCTAGCTGTTAACATTAGTATGTAGGGATCTTTAGGTGGAGATTTCTGACGAATACGAGTACAGACTTCTAAGCCATCTAAACCAGGTAACATAATATCTAAAATGATCAGATCTGGATTGACCTGCCCACAAATATCCAGTGCTTTGAGTCCATCAAGCGCAAGATGACAGTTAAAAGATTCCTTTTCGAGAGTTTGGCGAATTAGTTGAGCAATTTCAAATTCATCTTCGACAATTAAAATGTTCATAAAACCTGAAAAACAAGGGTTTTCTCAACTTTAAATAAAAAAAATATGTAAAAATGTTTGAAAAATACTTGTGCAATACATACTAACATAGACCGTGCTGTTAAGCTTGAAAAGAAAACCTAAGAGGTTATTATGCCCAACCGCCTTGCTCAATCCCAAAGCCTTTATTTACGCAAACACGCTGATAACCCTATTGATTGGTGGTTTTGGGGCGTTGAAGCTCTTTCTTTAGCCCAAAAAGAAGACCGACCAATTTTTCTCTCTATTGGCTATTCCAGCTGTCATTGGTGTACTGTCATGGAGGGTGAAGCTTTTGGCGATCCCCTGATTGCTGAATGTTTAAATAGTTTATTTGTACCCATTAAATTAGATAGAGAAGAAAGACCTGATCTCGATAGTATTTATATGCAGGCTGTAGGGTTAATGGGAATACAAGGAGGGTGGCCGCTTAACCTTTTTCTGACACCTGGAGATTTAATTCCCTTCTATGGAGGAACTTATTTTCCTGTAGAACCCCGTTATAATCGTCCTGGGTTTTTACAAGTCCTTCAGTCAGTGCATCATTTTTATCAAGAGCAGAAAGATAAATTAGTTCAGATCAAACAAGAAATCTTACAAGGACTACAACAGAAGAATAATCTAGCAGTAATAGCCCAAAGTAATCTATTAACTAAAGAACTTCTGCACAAAGGTATTGATGTTAATAGTAATATAGTCGGGGGAAGTGCGGGGCGTTATCCTAGCTTTCCCATGATTCCCTATGCTAATATAACCCTACAAGGCAGTCGTTTAGAAGATCCAGCGCAAGAGCATCGAGCCACTCTAGCCGATCAAAGAGGAAAAGATTTAGCTCTAGGGGGGATCTTTGACCATGTTGCAGGTGGTTTCCATCGTTACACAGTAGATGCAACCTGGACTGTACCTCATTTTGAGAAGATGCTCTATGACAATGGGCAAATAGTCGAGTATTTAGCTAATCTCTACAGTAGAGGCTTTGCTAACTCTCTGTTTGAACGTGCAGTGAGAAAAACAGTAGAATGGTTGCAAAGAGAGATGACCGCACCACAAGGTTATTTTTACGCTGCTCAAGATGCAGATAGTTTCACACAACCAACAGAGTCTGAACCATTAGAAGGAGCTTTTTATACTTGGTCTTATTCCGAATTAGAATCTCTTTTAACTAAGTCAGAATTAGCACTTCTAGAAGCAGCCTTTACAGTAAGACCTGAGGGGAACTTTGAAGGGCAGATAGTGATGCAACAGCGTTTAGCTGATTTACCGCTCCCTGATGAGCTAGAAACAGCCTTAGATAGGCTTTTTAAAGTTCGTTATGGGACAGCCCGGCAAGATACTCCTTATTTTACCCCAGCAAGGGATAATGCAGAGGCTAAAACAAAAAATTGGGCTGGACGCATTCCACCTGTGACAGATACCAAAATGATTGTCTCTTGGAATAGTTTAATGATTTCTGGACTAGCTAGAGCTTTTACAGTCTTCCAAGAACCTCTTTATGGAGATATTGCTATTAAAGCAGTGCAATTTATTCTAGAACAACAGTCGGTTGAAGGGCGCTTATATCGACTTAATTATCAGGGTAAAGTCAGTGTTTTAGCACAAGCTGAAGACTATGCTTTTTTAATTAAAGCACTCTTAGACTTACAAGCAGCCTTCCCCTTTCAAAGTGACTTTTTAGTACAAGCGCAAAAATTACAGAAAGAGTTTGATCAATTCTTTTGGAGTGTGGAGACAAGCGGTTATTTCAATACAGCTAGTGATAATTCTGCAGATCTACTATTTAGAGAGAAGGGGTATATAGATAATGCTACACCTGCCCCTAATGGCGTAGCTATTACTAACTTACTCCGCCTCTTTTTACTAACTGATCAGACCGCCTATCTCCAGCAAGCAGAACAAGCTTTAATCTCCTTTAGTCAATTGCTCCAAGACAGTCCCCAAGCCTGTCCAAGCCTGTTTAGTGCCTTAGATGTCTACCTACATGGTCAGAGGGTTAAAGCGCGCCTAGAGTCCTTAGAACCCCTTTTGAGTCGTTATTTACCAGCTACAGTCTATCTACTTGCGCAGGACTTGCCGGAAAATACTTTTGCTTTAGTTTGTCAAGGCTTATCTTGTTTAGAAGCCGCTAAGAACCAGGAAGAACTCCTGGTACTACTTACTTCTTCTTAGGGGAAACTAGGGGCTGCAGAGACCGCTTTACGAGCGCCTGCAGCTTCATCTGGATGAATACCCAAACGAGTCAAGTTGAGACGACCTTTATTATCGATCTCTCTGACTTTGACTACTACTTCATCTCCAAGTGCTAGTTCATCTTCAACACGAGCGACACGACTTTCTGAGAGTTGTGAGATGTGGATCATCCCTTCTTTACCTGGTAGAACTTCCACAAAAGCTCCGATCTGAATGATCCGCGTGACCCGTCCTACATAGACCTCTCCTTCATTCAGCTTACGGGTCATATTGTAGATCATCTGTTTCGCTTTTTCGGCCTTGTCGGACTGAATAGCTGAAATAGTCACAGTTCCATCATCTTCAATATCGACCTTAGCACCAGTTTGTTCAGTGATCCCTTTGATCGTTCTTCCACTAGGGCCAATGACTAGACCGATCATTTCAGGATCAATTTTGATCGTGACTAGACGGGGTGCATATGGGGATAAATCTAGGCGAGATCCTGGAATAGTTGCTAACATCTTTTCTAGGATGTGCATTCTAGCTGGTTTAGCTTTGTTGATCGCCTCGGCGACGATTTCCATTTTTAACCCGCTAATTTTCATATCCATTTGGAGGGCTGTAATTCCTGTATCAGTCCCTGCTACTTTGAAGTCCATATCACCTAAGAAGTCTTCTATCCCCTGAATATCAGTTAGGATACGCACTTCCTCACCATCTTTAATTAAACCCATGGCAGCACCGCTAACAGGTTTAAGCAGAGGAACTCCTGCATCCATTAAAGCTAGAGTAGAAGCACAGACTGAACCCATTGAGGTTGATCCATTAGAAGAGAGCACTTCTGAAACCACCCGCACGACATATGGGAATTCATTTTGAGGAGGTAGAACAGGAACCATCGCCCTTTCTGCTAAGGCACCATGACCTATTTCTCTCCTTCCCGGTGAACGCATAGGACGTGTTTCTCCTACGGAATAGGGGGGGAAATTATAGTGATGTAGATAGCGTTTTTGATCTTCAGGAGAGAGATCATCTGCTAGTTCTTGTGCATCTCCAGGGGTTCCTAAGGTAGCAATAGAGAGGACTTGGGTTAATCCTCGATTAAAAAGACCACTACCATGCACGCGCTGTGGTAGGATACCTACTCGACAGGAGATAGGACGCACTTCATCTAGTTTACGTCCATCAACGCGCAGACCATCTTCAATAATCTGACGACGCATCAGCTTTTTAGTCAGGTCTTTAAAAAGACTAGATACCGCTTTAGGTTGTTCAGCTATCGAAAGACGCAGAGGATCATCCTCAGCTAATTCACTAATAGCAGTTTCAAGCTGATTAACTCGAACGTCATCTAAAGCTGCATCCCGAATGTTTTTATCTAGATAATGCTGCGCGAGAACCTCTTTTACCGAGTCTGAAGCCTTTTGGGAGATAAACTCGATCAAAGGTTGATTAACTGCAGGAGGTTCTGCTTTAACTATCTCGATACCTAGATCTTGGAGTATTTCTAGTTGTGCTGCGATTAAGTCTCTGACTGCTTCATAACCAAAGTCAATCGCCTCTATGATATCCTGTTCAGGTAATTGGTTAGCGCCTGCTTCTACCATGACTACGCCATCAGG
>CASBQB010000088.1 GCA_949127655.1 Chroococcales cyanobacterium PMM_0086
GGTACAACGGGGATTATTTACAAGCAATTTGCTTTAACTATCATCTTTTCGATCGCCGTATCTACCATCAATGCTTTAACCTTTTCGCCTAGTATTTCAGCGATTATCCTGAAAAATAAATCCTCAGAAACTCAAGGTCCTTTGGGCTTACTTTTTGGTGCTTTTAATCGTAGCTTTGACTTCTTCAAAAATGGCTTTGTCAGGATCTTAGTGCTTTTGGTTAGCTTGCGGTTGGTGGTAGTTGCCGTATTTGTCGCCATGATCGTGATGACAGGTTGGCTATATAATACAGTACCACAAGGCTTCTTACCTGAAGAAGATCAGGGCTACTTTGTGACGATTGTTCAAGCTCCGCCCGGTGTATCTCTCAACTATACCGCTAAGGTAGCTAAAGAGGTCAGTGCACAAGCTTTAGAATTTGAGGAAGTGCAGAGTACTGTTGCTCTAGTGGGATTCAGTTTTAATGGATTCTCCAGTAACCAAGCAGTTGTATTTAGTAAACTCAAGGATTGGAATGAACGAAAAGGAGCCGATGCTTCGGTATTTGGGGTACTGGATAAATTTAACCAAATTCTCCGCAGGCAAACAACCAAAGCCTTAGCTATCGCCGTCAATGCTCCACCTGCAGATGGTTTGGGGAATGTCGGAGGGGTTCAGTTTCAATTACAAAATCGGAGTGGACAGTCTGTTGATGCTCTAATTCAAAATACCCAGGACTTTATGGCTGCAGCTAAGAAAAGACCTGAAATAGGTGGTTTGTTTACTCAGTTTACCTTTGGTGTTCCTACAGTACAAATTTCTGTGGATCGGAACAAGGCTAAAGCCCAAAATATAGAGATTAACCAGCTTTTTAATACTATACAGGCCTATTTTGGCTCTGCCTATGTCAACCAGTTCGTTCTAAGTGGTCAAGTCTATAGGGTCTTTGTGCAAGCAGATGAAAAGTTTCGCGGCAACCTAGATCAAATTGACCGTCTCTATGTGACCTCTCAAGATGGAAAAAGTATCCAACTCAGCAGCGTGATGAAACTAGAAACAGTTTCCTATCCTCCCGTAATTGCTCACTTTAATATCTATCCTTCTGTAGAATTGATTGCCACCCCAGCAACAGGTTTTAGTAGTGGAGACGCTATTAGAGCACTCGAAGAGGTAGCTGATCAACTCTTCCAAGGGGGGAGAACGGGTTTCTGGTATGAATTAGCTGGCTTATCTCTCCAAGAGCAAGCCTCAGCAGGGGCAGCACCTATCGTCTTCGGCTTAGCTTTTGTGATGGTTTTTCTAGTTCTAGCTGGTCAGTATGAGAGCTATGTTGACCCGACAATTATTATGTTGACTGTACCTCTAGCGGTACTTGGGGCAATGTTCAGTATCTTCTTCCGAGCAAATGTAGTGCAAGCAGGACAGGTCTGGCCAATTGTTAACAATAATATCTATTGTCAAGTTGCCCTAGTGATGCTGATCGGGGTGGCTAGTAAAAACGCTATTCTAGTAGTAGAATTTGCCAACCAAGCCCGTCAGGATGGACTCAGTATCATCAAAGCAGCCGAAAAAGCAGCCGAAGAACGTCTTCGTCCTATCTTGATGACTGCGATCTCAGGACTAGTTGGGTTCTTACCCTTACTTATCGCTCAAGGTGCAGGTGCGATGAGTCGTTGGACTCTAGGTACAGCTATCTTCGGAGGATATCTGATTTCGACTATTTTGAGTCTGGTCTTAGCACCGATTCTCTATATAGTCATCAAAACTTTAGAACAAAATATCTTCCGTCAAGGTCCTCCTTCTTCCCCTACTCAACCTATTAGCCCAACTGAACCAGGTAAAAAAGAAGAAGGCACAATTGTCCAAAGTTTTAAAGCTTCCGAGTAAAGACGGCTTTCACTTATCTAGAGGAATTAACAATGTTTAAGAAATGGACTTTTGATGATTGGATGAATCATATCCTCTTCGGATTAACAATACTTGCTCTAGTCTATTCTTTCTTTTTCTGGGCTGATTAATTAAGTTTTGTCAAGGATAATTAAGACTTAATAATATTTCTTAAATATTATTAACATATCCAAATATTGACCTTAAAATCTCTCATCCTAGAAGTATATAAGGAAGACCTGTTTATATCTAGATTATAGATAAAGTATCGAACTTAAAAGATATTGTAAATAACCTAGAAAGAACAGGTTAAGGAAGTTAACCTAAACAAATCTAGGTGGGAGATGGCACTATGAAAATGCGTCTAATTATCTTTTCGGGACTAGTAACAGGTTTAATAGGTATGGCAATTGGTGTAGCCGCAACAAAGATCGGTCAACCAGATTTTAATACTCTTACATATTCATCAAAAAGTTACAGCGATATGTATAAGAACTATATTTGGTTTGGGGCTGCTCTTGGAGCAACTGCAGGGATAGCACAAGAATGTGTGCGTGAACTCAAACAAGAAAGAGATAGAGAAGAGGGTTAAGATTGACAAAATCTAATCCGAATATTCTCAAATTAAGCTTTAGGGAAGAGGTCAAAAGCTTTAATTATAAAAGTTCCAATTCCTATGACCAGAGGAATGAACAAACCGATCACCCATTTATATAAGCCAGAGACCTCGTTTCTAATTTCTTTAAAATTTTCTTTTGTTTCAGCTTTAAATGTAATTAAATCAGCTTTGAGTTCATCTTGTCCCTTTTGAAGATTCTCAAATTTTACATCAAGGGTTTTAACCTCACCTTCTAGTCTGGCTTGATTAACTTGAATGCTGGTTAGTGATGTGTTCACGTCATCAAACTTTTGATTAGTAGTTTCAATGAACTTATCTAGTTTTTGATCTAGTTTTTCAAGAGCTTTGAGTATTAAAGTCTCAGTATCAACAGTCATCTTAAAGTCCTCTTACCCAGACTGAATTATTTAGGACTCGCTTAGCGCGGTAACTAGGGGAGTTCTCTTTTAACTTAGTTTAACTATCTTCACCCCATGAGTAACAAAGCGAGTGATCCAGAATTTAAGATCCCCATTATTTAACTTAGTTTGGGCTTGTTCTTGAATAGCTTGGGCTGCCTCTAGTGACTTGCACAGAGTAAAAACAGTCGGGCCAGACCCTGACATCATTGTGCCCAATCCTCCCGCCTTCTGGAGAGTTTGACGCAACAGTTCTACTTGAGGATAAGCAGGTAAAACAACCTTTTCTAAATCATTATGTAAAAGTCGACCAATTTGAGCAGTATCTTTATCTACAATAGCCCTAATTATGGGGACAGAATGGGTCTGGTTGCCTCTATTGTGAGTATCTATAGGGTAAGTATGGGAGAATTGCTGACGGTAAGTTTGATAAGCCCAAGCTGTAGATACCTCTAAACTCTCATATTTAGCTAAGACTAACCAAAGATCTTCGATAGAGGGTAAAGAATCAATTTTTTCCCCCCGTCCTGTCGCTAAAGCAGTCCCTCCAGTGACACAAAAAGGAATATCAGAACCTAATTGAGCACTTAATTCTTGGATCTGAGTTTGAGTTAAACCTAAACGCCAAAGTAAATTAAGACCGACTAGAGTAGCTGCAGCATTACTGGAACCACCAGCGAGGCCTGCAGCAATGGGGATGAACTTATCTAAAGTGATATCTACTCCCCCATAGTTATTAAAAGCTTCAGGAAACTCCTTTTTGAGCAAGTTGGCTGCCCTATAGATGAGGTTACTTTGATCTGTGGGAATGTGAGGATGTTCAGAAAAAAGACGGATCTCTTCTGTTCCATTGAGACGAAATTCTAGAAGATCACTCAACTCTATAGCCTGCATCAACATTACCAATTCATGGTAACCATCTGGGCGATTGCCAACAATTTCTAAATATAAGTTGATTTTAGCAGGAGACAGGAGAGAAACAGAGTGCATATATTTACCGTTTGGGGTTTACGGGCTATTTGTTCTGGTAATTACTGATTTATTGATCTATATAATAAAGTTTTGCTGTATTTTTTCCTAATCAACTCTCTTGGAATGAATCAAGAACCAATCAAGACTAACTCAATACAAGGCTCACAAAGCACTACCAGATCTTCAAGTCTTGCTCACCTTGGACGGGATATCCGCAACTTAATTCTAGACTATGCCTTGGGGGTTGCCCTTTTAGGATTGATTCCCCTTGATGGTTTACTGACCCTAAAACTCTTGGTAGCGGCCCTTATCAATATTAAAATGATGTGGGATATAGGTGCACGTTGGGGGTTTCCCAAAGGACAGGATATCTTGGCAATTGCTGGAAATCTTTTTGGGGCATTGGGTGCATTTGCCTTGTCAGTGCTCTCCTGGCTCACCTTTTTTTCTCTAGGACTCTTTTTTCCCTATATAGGTAGTTTAGCAATTGCAGCCGCTCTATTTACAATAACTTGGATGTTAGGACAGGCAACCCATCAATTTTATGCCAGTGGTCACAGCCATTTTTAAGGAGATGAAATAAAGTGACAATCAAGCGTCGTCAGCTTCTATTGGGGAGCATTAGTGCTGGAATTGCGGTAACAGTAGCCCGTGACTTTCAGACAAACCAGCGACAAACTTACTTACAGTCTCTGGCAAAATCGCAAATTTCACAAGATCCAGAAAGGTTTTTAGAGGCGATCTTTAATTCAGATGCAGAGAAAATCCATCAAGGACAATCTGTTATTAACTCTCTAAGATTGACTCCTCCTACTCTACCCTATGACCGCAAAATGTCTAAGGTGCTGATCCAGTGCAGTAAAATTGCCACGCAACAATACTTAACGGGGAAAACCCTTCTCACCTACGATGGCTCGATTAAAAAACTCCCTGCCTATAGTAACATTCTAGATGATTATACTCAAATTGTTTCCTTTCGAGGTCGTGAAGCACAAATTTCTCAATCCGTAGAAGTACAATTACCTAACCGCGACTTGACATCTGATCCAGTTGAACAGAATCTGAATAATGCAGAAAAAACCATAGGACAAACCATCAAAGAAGTTGTTAAAATTCGGCGAGAAATTCCAGTCTATTTAGGATTTGTCTTATCTTCAGCCCAGAATAATATCATTGTCTTTCGCGGGACACAGACTAGTAGAGAATGGCTAAATAACCTCACCGCTATTCAAAGAGGCTATACAGATCCCGGATCTGGTAAGTATTTTGGTAAAGTTCACGATGGATTTATCAAAAATTATCTCAAAATTGTTAAGCCATTGCCGCGTGAAGTCGCTCAATCCCTCAACCCATCACTACCTTGCTACTTAACAGGACATAGCCTCGGTGCTTCTCTAGCTATTATTGCTGCGCTTGATCTCGCGCTCAATGTCCCCAAATTACGCTCAAAACTGCAACTTTACACCTATGCTAGTCCCCGCGTTGGCGATCTCACTTTTGCCACCTTGCACTCTCAAATGATTCCTAATAGCTATCGGGTGGTTAATCTAGCAGATCTCTTTCCCCTTACGCCCCCAACTTTAGGAGTGGGAACCTATTTACACGTAGGACAGGAGTGGTCATTTTTGGCTCAACTAAGCGATGTTATGCCGAATCATGTTGTAGATACTTATCGAAATGCGATAAATAAACAACAAGAACGCCAGCGCCTTGAATAGTTACTTTTTTTAATCTGTTAAGGACGGATAACTCTACCTGCTCTGGAGGATTATCTCACTTTTAAAGCCGTAAAAATTCTGACATTATTAAAGATAACAACCCACAAGAAAAAATACCAATGAAAGTTATCGTTGAATCATTTTACAGATGGTACAGCAGCAAGGTTAGTAATCCCAAATATCGCTGGGCGATTATTCTAGGAACATTACTCTATCTGGTCAGCCCTTTTGATATTTCTCCAGACTTTCTGCCTATTATTGGCTGGATTGATGATGGAGCAGTATTAGCTATTTTGACTACAGAACTAACTCGATTAGTGGTTGAACAGCGTAGTCGTCGTAAAGTCAATATTCAGCCTGATGTTCAAGAAAAATCAGAGAAAACAGTAGATGTACAAGCTACTGCTGTTTAGAATAGTCCCCCTATTGACAGTTACTAACTGAGCAGGGGGGAAACTAACTAATTGATAGCCAAAAGTTCTACATCAAAAAGCAAGGTTGCATTAGGAGGAATTACTCCACCTGCACCTCTTGCACCATAACCTAAATCGGGAGGAATTATCAAAGTTCTGCGTCCTCCAACTTTCATTGTGGCCACTCCTTCATCCCAGCCCTTGATCACTTGTCCTACCCCAATTTGGAAACTGAAAGGCTCTTTTCTGTCTCGTGAACTGTCAAATTTATGGCCATTTTCTAGTGTTCCGACATAGTGTACGGTCACCTTCTGTCCAGTTTGTGGACTACTTCCTTCTCCTTCTTGAGCATCTATATATTTAAGTCCTGAAGGAGTTGCGATGGCTTTAGAGATATCCATAGTACTTGTTTTGTCTTCTGTCGTAAAATTTTGAGCGATTACACTGTCTGATGAGGCAATCATCTGGTTGTTTGGTTTAACCAGATTGAGCAGTAGCAACAGTAAACCAAAGCCTATTATTACACCTAAACTGATGAAAACTTCTTTCATTTTCTTTCCTAATTTCTAACGCCAGTTTCTATTTTCTAACTCACGGACTTGCCGTTCCAAACGATCTATCCGTCCACGCAGTTCATCAATTTCAGATTGGCGAGGAACTCCTAGATCTTGTAACATATTGCGCATTTGACGCTCTAAATTACCTTCAAAGTTTCCTTGCTCAGTTTTGAGCTTATCCATCAAGTCATCTACAAAAGCTTTTGCTTGCTCTGGGTTAATTTTACCCTCTTTAACCCATTGTTCACTAACTTCTTTGAGGGTCTCTGCTACTAGAGAGGTTGTGCCAATACCAACTA
>CASBQB010000089.1 GCA_949127655.1 Chroococcales cyanobacterium PMM_0086
AATTGTAGAGCGGAATAGTGGTTGTGTGGTAGCACATCCCAGACGGGTCGACCCGTTCAAAACGACTAAAACAAAAAATATAGCGGGTCGTTATATTTGACTATTGTTTTAGTAACTATAAACCCAAATCTTTTACAAGCCAGTGATTTCATCTTCAATACCGACACCGTCAATAAAACTGTTGCTGCTCCTACTCCTAACTATGGTAATGCTCCAGATCAACTCTTCGGGGGTTTAGGTAATGATGCCCTCTATGGCTATAGCAATAACGATGTCCTCTATGGGGAACAGGGAAATGACTATCTCAATGGAGGTGGTGATAATGATGTCCTCTATGGAGGTGCAGGTGATGACTATCTAGATAGTGAGTCGGGTTATGATGTCCTCTATGGTGAAGCAGGTAATGATACATTTTTCTTTGGCTACAATCGGCAAAATGATGTAGTCATGGACTTTGTAAGGGGACAAGACAGAATAGATATTTCTAGCCTAAATATCAGTGATTGGACTGTCCTGCAAACACTTATTAGTAATGATGGTCAGAACAACGCCTTGGTAAGTGTTTATGGTTATGGTTCTACATCCCAACTGAAACTCAATGGTATAAACCCAACTTCCCTGCAAGCCAGTGATTTCATCCTCAATAACGATACTGTTGGTAAAACTGTTGCTGCTCCTACTCCTAACTATGGTAATGCTCCAGATCAACTCTTCGGGGGTTTAGGTAATGATGCTCTCTATGGTTATAGCAATAACGATGTCCTCTATGGAGAACAGGGAGATGACTATCTTAATGGCGGTTCAGAGGATGATCAACTCTATGGTGGAATAGGTGATGACTATCTAATTGGGGGTTCAGGTAATGATCAACTCAATGGAGGAGCAGGTAATGATGTAGCTGTTTATCAAGGTACTCGTGCTCAATATCAAGTGACCAGTACTGGTGGAGTCTACACAGTTACCGATACAGTGGCTAATCGAGATGGTACAGATACATTATCTGGGGTAGAAAGAATACAATTTTCTGACCAAACTATTGTCAATAATACGCCTGTATTAACAGTAGTAGCAACAGATGCTAATGCTGCAGAAGGCACTCCTGCTAATCCAGGTATCTTCACCCTCACTCGTACAGGGAATAGCAGCAATGCCTTAACTGTTGAGTACTATCTCTCAGGAACAGCATACAACAACGGAACAGACTATACTGCGATCCCTCCAACAATCACCTTTGCAGCAGGACAGACTGTAGCTACAATACAAGTCAATCCTATCGATGACACTATCGTAGAAGGCAACGAAACCGCTATACTCACTCTAGCTACAGGCACAGGATATACTATCGGGACAGCTAATAGTGCCACAGTAAATATTGCTGATAATGACACTGCTATCCTATCTATCAATGACGTTACTGTTATAGAAGGTAAAGATACAAATGCAGTACTTACAGTCAGTCTCAGTAGTCCCTGTACACAGCAAATAACTGTTAACTACACAACCACTCCTATCAATGCTACCGCTAATGCAGACTACACCAGTCGGACGGGAACCCTGTACATTCCTGCCAATACCTCTACTGCTACCCTGAGTATTCCTATCATTAATGACAATATTAATGAACCCGATGAAGCTTTTACCGTCAACCTTTCTAACCCCGTCAATGCCATTCTTGACCCTGATGCAAATATAGGGGAGGTTGTCATTACCGATACCTTGAAAAGTGGAATCACTCGTACCTTATCTAGTGGCGTAGAAAATCTAACTCTTATAGGTACCAATAATGTAAATGGTACAGGTAATGCAGGTAATAACGTTATCACAGGTAACAGTGGTAATAACCTGTTAAATGGTGGATTGGGAAATGATACCCTTATTGGTGCAGGTGGTAAAGATACCCTGACAGGTGGCGCAGGAATTGACCGATTTAGTTACACTACCTTAACTGATTCACTCTTACCTAGCTATGATGTGATTACCGACTTTAATGCGACTGCAGGTAATGATCTTTTCCTTGTTGCTACAGCCAGAACAGGGTTTACTAATGCGGGAGTGGTTACTACTTTAGACAATGCAGGAATTACAGCTAAATTAACTAACAGTAACTTCGGTGCTAACTTGGCTGCTCAATTCACCTTTGGTAGCCGAACTTTTGTGGCAATTAATGATACAACATCTGGATTTAATAGCAGTACTGATGCTATTATTGAGGTCACAGGTTTAACTGGTACTCTCAGCTTAGCTAACTTCGTAACGGTTTAAGACCAATTTTCTTGAATCGTGACCTATACTTACTGCCATCTTCTGCGCTCGTTCTCGCCTTTTGGTAGTAAGTATCAAAGATCTCTCTAATTACCATTAAAGGAGTATTTTATGAAAGAGATAAAACAAGCAATTGTCAACTTACTAGATGTTTTAGGCGTTGTAATGGCTGGACTGACTTGGTTTGGTATTGTTGGCAGTTTTACCCAAATATGGGGGTTTTTTGGTTTTGTTGGGGGTCTGATTTTTGCTTCTATCTTTGTAACAATCACCTTCGGTGTCTTATTCCTCTTTCTTGATATCAATCAGAATATAAGAGAGATGACTAAATTCGTACTTTTTAAACTCTCATACCCGCCACGACATGATTAAATTAATGCCGGAAAAGGTAGAGAAAGTTTTAGAAGTTGGCTGTGGAATTGGGAGAACAGGGAAAGCGATCATCGAGAAAAAAAAGTCAAAAGCAGTTGGATTAGATATTAGTCCTGAAGCGATTGAAGTAGCCAAAGAATTGGGCTGTTATGAAAAATTACTGGTCTGTGATCTAGATAAGTGTGAAATTCCTCTAGAGATAGAAAAGGAGAAGTTTGATTGTATTCTTTACCCTGATGTCTTAGAACATCTTAGAGATCCTTGGCAAGATACTAAAATCTCATAGCCAGATCTTAAAAGACGATGGATTAGTAATTGCCAGTATTCCCAATATTCGATACCTACAGATTATTAAAAACCTGCTATTTAAGGGAGATTGGACATATCAAGAAATGGGGATTTTAGATCGCACTCATCTGCGATTTTTCACCAGAAAAACAATGATCGATCTCTTTAAAAATTCTGGCTATCGGGTTATTTCTATTACATCTCGCTCTCTCTCAGGTCCTAAATATTTAAAATGGCTTAATCAATTACTATCTAATCGTTTTGAAGAATTTATGACTATTCAATATCTGATCTGTGCCCACAAAATAACATAAATACTATTTTCTATGGTCTGAGATTAGTTCATCAGGTTTAGATTGTCGTCTTGAAAAATCGAACCAACTTTCTATCTTCAAAATGAGTCTATCTATTTTTCTTTTACGCCGTTCCCATTGAGGATGACTAATGTAATAAAAACATTGGTTCGGTTTGATAATTTGAATTTGATAACCTGCCTCTTGGACTTTTTTGGAAATGGCAATTTCTGAAGCAATAGCTTCGCCATAACTATTACCAAGAGTGAAACCGTCGATCTTCTCTAGAACCCACATTCCGCACTTCAAAATTAGGTATCAAGATTTTTGGCATAAAGTACTAAAACTAAGAAGAGAAATTTTCTTCTTTGTTTTGAACAACTCAAAAAACCGCATAAAAAGTC
>CASBQB010000090.1 GCA_949127655.1 Chroococcales cyanobacterium PMM_0086
AGTAGCATCAGGTAATTTCCATCCCTTTTCATAAATATAGTCTAGAACTAAGTTTTCTAAGGAAGAGTTAGGATCAGTTTGTGCTTTAATACGTTCATATTGTGACTGTCTATCTCCATGAGAATGATGTCTTTCAATCACACTGTCTTTTAACTGTTCTAACCAAGTCTTGATCACATGACGGTTTAGATGTGCATGGTCAATTTGATTACTATAAGAAAGTAAGCATTCATAACAAGCTTTAGCACAACTTTCCTTCTCCTCGACAAAGTGGCAAATATCTAAAGCATTGTTAGCAATAGTCTCAAAAGCCCTTGGATCTTCTAGTATTTGTGAGAGAACTCCTGCACCGCCTTCTGCTGCTTCCCAAAATAGTAAATGTCCTCCTTGTCCTAGACGTTCTGAACGTAATTCATCTTCTTCTAGTTTGTAAGTAGCTGTAGCGACCCGCAATTATAAATGCTTGGGACCACAATCATCGGCATTTTGGGACCACATTAATTGCAACTGAGATAGCATTTGAGACCGAATTAAATGCAACTGAGACCACATTAATTGCAACCAGACCACAATCATAATTTTGAGACCACATTAATTGCAACTAGAATAAATAGTAATTTATAACTACTCTAGGTGGCAGCAGGGAGTAAAATAAACGGACGTTTTCTTTACTCCTATTGGACAAGATGAAATAGAACGGTAAGTTGTCATTTGAAGGGTTAAAAAACTCAGTAATTTTATCTAAGTAAAGAAATGCTTCATAATAACCAGCTTTATTGACTAAAGACTCCGCTCCAGTTTACAGATTTGTTTCGGAGACTGGGTTTCACCATCTAGACTTTTAGTTGCATTTAATTCGGTCTCAAAATTATAATTGTGGTCTGGTTGCAATTAATTCGGTCTTAGTTGCAGTTAATGTGGTCTGAAACTGTCTTATAGTTGCAGTTAATGTGGTCTCAAAAATGAGCTTATTGCGGTCCTGACGATTTAGTATTGTGGGTCGCTACAGGTAATTTTCGCTTTTATCTATTGCTTAACCAGCCTGCTCGGTTGACAGGGAACCAACGGTAAATGGCTTTACCAATAATCAGATCCTTGGAGACAAAGCCCCATATATGACTATCGTTAGAATTATTACGGTTATCTCCTAGAACAAAGTACTGATTTTTGGGAACTTTGGTTGGCGCTTGTTGGTATTGCGGTGGTTCCAAAATGTAAGGTTCTACCAGAGGTTTTCCATTCACATACACTTTTCCTCGCTTGACCTCGACAGTTTCTCCGGGTAAACCAATCACTCGCTTGATAAAGATCTCTTGATAATCAATATTAGGAGCAAATAAATTTTTCAGTGTTTCATTAGGATGAAATAAAATAATGTCACCCCTCTTAGGAGATTTACTACAGTAAGCTGTTTTTTCTACAAAGAATTGGTCTTTAGGCTGCAAGGTCGGTAACATGGCAGAAGAAGGAATGTAACGGGTTTCGAGCACGTCTCCACAACTGGCAATATTGAGCGCCATCATCGAGATCTCATTAGGGACTGCTTGACCAACTCCGCGATTAGTTTTGTTCATGAGTGGCTTAACTAAATCAATACATTCAGCAGCCGTTGGTAGTGCTTGCTCCGTGGTAGGACAAGAAGCCAGAGCAGAATAGCTATAGAAAGTGATACATCCCAGGATAGTAGAAGGAAGGATGGGACGTAATCTTAAGAAGTGATTCATCTTTTACTTCAAACCCAAGTTACTAGTTATTTGGGTTACTATCTTGACTGTTGATTGATCTGGACGTGGCTTAGTCATAAACCTTCTCAAGTTTTCAGCCTTTTTTTATTTATCTTAACTTTCTTTTACGGGGTTTGAGTAGTGTGACTTGCACCATATCTTGAGCATTTAGCTTATTTTAAGCTTCAGAAAGTATGTGCTCAATTTATGGGTAAAAGCACAATTTCCTTTAGAAGAAAATGGCAGTAATCCAGATATGGACAGCCATTGTGTACTTATAAGAAACCTAGTAAAGCGTACTTATTAAATACATGGCATAGTTTAAATCGATATTACCCCCTAAAAGCTTGTGCGCTTAATTTAGTGAGGTTAGATGCTTGGCTCAATGAAATACCTCTTGCTGTGATGTGACTCAGCGAGTCTGGTTTCAAACAATTACAAACGCTTTGCGCTTAAACAAAGCTCCTTCCAGCAACGCCTCTTATGTATTATAGGGTTGACTCCAAGCGGAATAATCGCTAAATTTTCCATGTATTACACGGAAAATTGCCCAATGAAAAAGATGAAAAGGAATATTCAGGGTAAGTTTGCCATTAAAAACGATGACTGTTCTGAGGTACGTGCGGGTGCGACTGACGGATTGTACATCGAAGGGAGTAGTAATTGTTTCTGAATACTTGGGATTAGGCAGAGTTGATTATTTAGAGAAAGTTTTTATTCGGATTGACGTACTATAAAACATTTCTATTGTAACTGACAATTCTTTTCATTTATTTGGTTTTCATGTATTACAATATTTTGTGAAGAAATATTTCGCCAACAGTGTCCTTATGTCGGCATAACGCCTAAAATTGTCTTTGAGAAAAAACATATTTACGATATTTACCCACAGAAGCCCAGAGAGTAGGCGATCGCTGCACTGGACACTGTAAATTAATCACTAGACAGTTACCTTAACTATTTACCTGACTGCGATCGCGGCTGTTGGCGATTTATCAAAGCTGGGAAAATGGAAAAAAGCTGGTTAGTTAAAAAATTACTTAAGGAGGCACAGTATGAATGACCATTCTTTAAAACAAGAGATAGCCAAAGCTGACAAAGCGATTAACGAGCGTGATTTTGATACTGTAGCTAATTGCTATGCTGAAGAAGCGGTTTTAGTGGTTAAGCCTGGAACACAGGTGCAAGGCCGTGAAGCGATTAAAGCGGCTCATCAAAGAATTTCTGACTATTTCAACGATAGTCTTAATGTGTCCCAAGGCAATATGGTAATTATTAAGGCAGGAAATATAGCCTTAGTTTTGTCGAAGACTTATATTGAGTCTCCTGAAAAGTTAGATTCAAAGTTTTCTAATGAAAGGGATGCAATTTATGTTTATCAAAAATCTGCTGATGGCCAATGGTTATGTGCCATTGATAATTCATACGGTGTAGAGCTATTAAATACCCAAGATTAATACCCCCAAGGCAAATTGGCTGCGATCGCTCAAGGCAAGTCAGATATTTTTGAGTATACTTTTATTGATAAGTTAAATTATGTCATTTTTGCTTCCCTTCAGTATTCATCTGCTTGTGCCTGAAGACTTAGCACTGATGGAATCTATGATGACCATTTTTGGCAAGGTATTTGATGAAATGGAAACTTACACAGCGTTTCGTCCCAGTAAAACCTATCTTAATTGCTTACTCTCCAGCGATTACTTTATTGCCCTTGCTGCGTTAAAAGATGGTTTGGTAGTCGGTGGAATTGCTGCATACGAACTTCAGAAGTTTGAGCAGGAGCGTAGTGAAATTTATATTTACGATCTGGCTGTTGCGGAAGCGCATCGGCGATCTGGCATTGCGACAGCATTAATTCAAGAACTCAGAAAGATTGCTGCGGCACGGGGAGCTTATGTAATTTTTGTCCAGGCAGACATCGAAGATGCGGCCGCCATCTCACTTTATACAAAGTTAGGAGTCCGCGAAGAAGTGCTTCATTTTGACATTGCAGTTAATGACAGTGATGTATAAACATTCGCATTTTTATATATTTAACGGGAGCGAAATATATTTGGGCGTTGCTGATTTAAAAGATGAATCAGGCTGGGACTCTCCCCCTCCCAAATTAGTTGGCTAAAATAAAAAATGAACACTTTCGATAAGATAGCCATGTGCGGACGATTTGCTCTAACCCACGGAACGCAATTGATTCTTGAACATTTTGGCATCAGCAATCGCTGATGCCTATCGTTGCTCGGTACAACATTGCTCAAGGGCCAGTCTATTTTGTCCTTGCGCAGTAGTGCTGAGGGTAAGCAATGGTCTTGGCTTCGGTGGGGGTTGATTCCATCAGGGAGCCTAGGCCCAGCTATTGGCAATAAACTCATCAATGCAAAAGCAGAAACGTTGTCTGAGAAGCCATCGTTTCGTAGTGCTTTGAGAAAGAGGCGATGTTTGATTCGGGCATCGGGGTTTTATGAATGGCAACAGCAGGGAAGGCAAAAGCAGCCTTATTACTTTTTTGTTAAGGATAACGGACTCATTGCATTTGCGGGGCTATGGGAACGTTGGGAATCCTCTGAGGGTGAAGTGCTCGAAAGTTGCACGATTGTAACGACATACGCGAATGAGACAGTTGCAACGGTACATGGGCGGATGCCTGTGATTCTCTCTCCTGAGTCCTATGATTTATGGCTAGGGGGTGAGAGTTTTGAAGGTCGCTCCGATGAATTACTTGCTCTACTCACTCCATATGCTGCGGAAAAGATGAGTGCGATGCAGGTAAGTAAAGTGGTCAATAATGCGACCTATGATAAGGAGGATTGTGTCAAAGCCCTGAGCAACTGAGATAGTAATGCTAAAAAAAGTTAAAGGAGAAACAGATGTTTATACGGAAGCGGTTTTGGCGAACGCTTTATAACAACCAAATTTGGCAAGATGGTCTATTACAGGGCTCAAGGAGAACCTTGGGATGAACATACTTCCAAAGCAGTATTAGTCTTCCTGCACGGATTTGGCGGTGGTTCTTCTGCCTATGAATGGTCAAAAGTTTATCCAGCTTTTGCCGCAGATTATCAAGTTTTGGCCCCCGATTTGATTGGTTGGGGGCGATCTAATCATCCTGCCCGCAGCTACCAGCCCGAAGATTACATCGAGATTATCATAGAATTCATGGAACAGACCTGTTTTGTTCCTACAACTGTAATTGCATCGTCATTGACGGCGGCTTTCACTATTCGCGCGGCAATCGAGCGCCCAGAGTTATTCAAGTCATTAATTCTTACTACAGCCTCTGGATTAAGTGAGTTAGGGGAAGACTATCGCAGCAGCGGTTTTGCTCAGTTTGCTCAATCTGTTAATATCCCGTTTCTCAATCAACTACTTTACGGTACGGGTGTGGCCAACAGTTTTGGCATTCGTAGCTTTTTGGAGCTATACCAGTTTGCTGATTCATCGCGAATTTACCCGGAAATCGTGGAAGCGTATCGGCAATCGGCTCAACAAGACAACGCTGAGTATGCAGCGCTCTCCTTCGTGCGGGGAGATTTGTGCTTTTATTTGTCCCAATACATCACAAAACTTACAGTTCCTACCGCCATGATTTGGGGAAAGGGGTCTAAGTACACAAACCCTAATATAGGTCGTCAACTCACTGAGATGAATCCTCATGCCATTCGTCGCTTTCACTATCTCGATGATGTTGGATTTACACCTCAGTTAGAGCAACCCGCAGTGACTATTGGACTAATTCGCCAACTACTACCATTACTTGAGTAGATTTTTAGGGTGGGTTGAAAATACCTAATATTAGGTCATCATTTTTGAATTGAGTAAATTTCTCAAAAGCTGAAGAAGAAAAAGGTTGGAAATTTTAGGCATTCTCAAAAGGGTTACTTTGGTAGGCTGTGGTACTACAACGACGGCGGCGCAGTAATTACAGCCACAGGGCAATGTGCTCTATTGAGAATTGCATCTACTCTGTGTCCGAAAAAAACGCGACCCGTAACCATTCGGATATTACTCCCTAGAATAATTAGGTCAACCTCGGAGGTTTGGGCAAAGTTGAGGATTTGCCTTTCAGGGCTGGTTCCTTGAAGAATATAAGTTTTGACATCGGCACCGAGATTGCGTCCAATTACGGCTTGCTGTTCAAGCAGATCGCGGGCAATTTCCTTAACTTGACTCAACGAGCGCTGTTCGTAAAAATGATACTCAGAAGGCGGCAAATTAATCACGTTAACAAGCATAACTAATGCCCCTGTCTGAGCAGCGATAGTACTGGCAACCTCTAGGGCCATTTTGCTATATTCTGTCCCCACCGTTGGCACTAAAATATTTTTGAGCGGTTGTTGAGCAATTGTGCAGATCTCGCCTTGGGGTTGGGAGAGGTGCGACTTCACCACCATCGTTGCACAAGGCGCTTCTTGCACGACCTTGTCAACAAGCAAATTGAACAGTGCTTTTTGAGGGCGTATCTGTTCAGAAGATCCCAGTACAATCAAATCATAGTTTTTGTTGGCTTCATTGAGAATCACCTGCGCTTTACTACGTCCTGACTCCGTTTTTGTTTGCCTGATGGTATCAGCGGGTAGCTGCATTTTCTCAGTGATAAAGGCATGAGCAAGCTCAGCGGCGGTGTCTTTTACCTGGGTTGCCGTTGTTCGACGTGCTTTTTTTTGAGGCTGCTTGTCACTCAGAGCATATAGAGATGTGACTTCTATCGAGTTTTGGTGAGCCATGTGTCCGACTAGCTGCGCTGCGAGTTGGATGTTGGAGCCACCGCTAGTGGGTATTAAGATACGTTTAATCTGCTTGATAAAGCTGCGGCTATCTTGCTCTTCTTGTTCCAAACGTTGAGCTTCTTCTTCGCCGATAACCACCTTCGACAAAGACCAGCGCAAAAGGGGTGGAGCCATTAGGGAGGTAACTATAGCCACCATCACGATAATCGAATACATCTGTGGATTGAGAACTCCCAAAGACAAACCAATGGTGGCAACAACAATTTCCATCGCCCCGCGAGCATTCATCCCTGAACCCATCGCTAAACCTTCCCAATGGCTCAAGCCGCCCACGCGAGAACCAATGTAAGAACCTGTAAATTTGCCAATACAGGCGACAGCGAGAACAATCAAGCCAAATATCAATGTCTGGGGTACTAACAAAGTTAGCAAGTTAACTTTCAAGCCAGCCCCAGCAAAGAAAATGGGCGCTAGAAAGGCTGCTGTAAATACTTCTAGCATATGTCCAGCTTCATTGCTAAAACGGCGCGATTGACCTACCAGAATCCCCATCACGAAAGCACCTAATGCTGCTTCGAGACCTAATGTGTGGGTAAGTGCTGCTGCCGAGAGCGAAAGAATCAGCACAACCGATATACTAGCTGTGATTCCGCCAACGTAGTCATCAACAATGCGCAAAATCTGGTCGACGATGGTACCCCCAATTGTGAAAGCAATAGCTAGAAACAATATAGCCGCACTCACGGAATGAAAAATTGTCTCAAAGTCAAATTTGCCGCTACTAGCTAAACCGGAAACCACAGAAAGTAAAATCCAGCCGATGGTGTCGTCAGTCATGCCCGCCGCTAAGGTAACTTGACCAATGTCACGGCGAATCAGGTTCAAATCCATCAGCACCTTAGCAATCACTGGGACTGCTGAAATGCTCATGGCTGTGGCGATAAACAGGCTAAATACCAGTCTCTTTGCTGGATCTGCCAGAAAACTATCTGGTAATAACCAGCCTAGTCCGAATCCAGAGATAAACGGAACAATAATTCCGCCTAGTGAAATGAGCAAAGCCGTTTTACCCTTACGAAGAATCAGCTTTAGCTCCGTTTCCAACCCAGTTACAATCAGCAAAAATAACACCCCCAACCAAGAAATTACCGAAAGTAAATTAGATTGTTCTTGACTTCGGGGAAAGATGTGCGCCTGTAAATCCCGAAAGAGCAAACCAAATACAGAAGGACCGAGCAATACACCTGCCAGTAATTCTCCAACAACAGGCGGTAGGTTAATCTGGCGCATCAACTCACCTAATCCCCGCGCAAAGAGAAACAACAGTGACAGTTGCACCAGAACCAACAGCAGTTCATGATGACCGAGAGGTTTAATTAAAACTTCACCTACTGCTTTCTGTGCAGCGAGTACAGGCACTAACATCAGGGGCAAGTTTTGCATATAAGTGTCAAAAGGTTGGATGACAAAATTGGGGATGTAACTTTTTTGTGTTTAAATTAATGATAAAAAAGAAATATACCTCTACAAACTGGCTAGAATACTTTGACAACGGCTTGGGAATCTCTGTAAGACATCATTAGTAACAAGTTAAGGTTTTGGTTTAAGAAGAAATCCTTACTATACCTACAAACAAACTAGCCAACTCATCCCAAGTAATAGAGCAGCTATCATTGAATAGCTCAAGCTAGCCCCTACCTGAATATGCTCAAAACTGTCTTAAATTATCTCAAACCCCGTCAATGCTTCTACGGTTTGTCGGAAAGCAATTAAGGCATGATTAGATTGATACTCAATGAGACCAGAGAAGATAGCTTCCGATACGGCAAGCGAGACAACGGTTTTTATCTCAAGATTAGTGTTATAGCCAACTAAATCTCCCTTGCGGCTTCCGTGGCGGCCTGCGCCTTGGACTTGGCAAGGGAGTATAGCCAGTTACACCTAAGTCCTTCAATAGTTTGATAATGCGGTCTTGCAAGACGCTTTCACCAATGATAACAACCAATACAGCTTTGGCGAGTGATGGAGATGAGGATGACATGGGTAATTCCTAAATTTTGTTTCTTTAAGACAATGCTAACAGAGTAGTAATAATGTTGTTATTTCCTCCTGTAGAGGTGAAGTGGGTTGAGGATATTTTGGAGCCATGCCAGCAGCAGAAGGTAGCTTTCTTTTTTAAACAATGGGGGGCATAACTCCAAAAGCTGGAGGCAGATTGTTGAATGGAAAGATTTGGGAAGAAATGCCAAAAATCTTAGGAGAATAAATCGACCTGTATTTCTCAATGCAACAGGGAAGTCACATCGCTTTTTTACTTAAGTAAGTTGCCAAAGAAGCAATGATCTCAACGATATCAACTGTCTCTAAAGAGCGAGTTTTTAATAAAATTTCTTTCTTAAGTTCAAGAGAAGCTAGCCTTTTATTATTGTTCACGTCCTCTTCTATTGATTGATAATTTCCCTCACAATAATCAGATAAAGATATTTTCCCTTCTAAATAAAGCTGCAATCCTCTGTTCGTTCCCCCACTTACTTTTGCCAATTGGTAGAAGTTTTTAGAGTCTTGCTCTGGAACAGTTTTTCCTTTCGACCAACGGTATAAGGTTGAGATATCTACACCAATTGCCTGAGATAACTCTTTGTGCGACCAGCCGTTGGATAGTAAATATCCAATTAATTCTGCCAATCGTGTTTGCTGTTGAGTTAATAGGGAAGGTTCGGAATTAAGACTTACAACCATTTATTAAAACTTTATTACTATAAAATTGACTTTTTATTCCATTTCTGACTTTTCTACTTTAATCTATATTTTTAATGGCAGCATAAACTATATTTAGTGTATCATGCGAATTATCAGAAACAGAAAATATCATGATAGCTACTAGCAACAATATAGATTACAGCCTCTCCAACCTTTTGGATGACCCGAATTGCCTTCTGGATGCAAGTGAAACATTAGAACTGATTAATTTAGAGGTTGTGGTAGAAAAAAGTTTGAGAGCGTTCGTTCAGATTGGGATGGCCTTGCGCTCAATTCGAGATAAACGCTTATATAGAGCCAACTACACAAATTTTCATGATTATTGCATTAATCGTTGGGAGTTGGGAAGACGGACGAGTGATCAATTGATTGCTGCTGCTTCTTTAATAGAGAATTTTGAGCGCCACGGCTCTCAAACTGTACCAAATTCTGAACGTGTTTGTAGACCGTTAACCTCTTTGGCTCCTGAAGAACAGTTAGAAATTTGGCATCAAGCAGTAGAGACTGCGCCAAAAAAAGGTAAAGTGACATCAAACCATGTTGCTAAGGTCGTGAAAGATTACAAAAAACAGATTAAAGAAAGACTGCATGGGCAGAGCCTACCCTTAAGGGAACTACGGGAGCAGGGTGCAGAGGAACAAAAACCCAAAAATAGTAGTAGTATTGTCAAAGACTGTGAGAGCGTAAGTGATAATCTAGATAAAGTAAATATTAAAACTTGTTGGGATTGTATGTATTCTAGTAGTGAGTTAATTAAAGAAGACCCCCATAGCTTCTATTGTGACAAGTTAGGACTCTTAGATTTTATAGAGAAGAATGGCGAGGAAAGAGCTAGTGAATGTGAATTGTGGACTGAAAGAAGTGGGAGAAAAAATATCTTGACTCCAATAACGGTATCTTTGAAGAAAGAAGAGTTCACGTTAACTTTACAACTTCCTATTGAGTGGCAGGAGAAGATGGAAAACCTTGCCAATGAACAAGATTTGGATGTAAAAGATTGGGTAATTCAAATTATTGGCAAAAGTCTTAAAAGATAAAGATTTATAAAGATTAGAAAATAAAGATTAATTACACTCTTCAACAAATAAAATGAGAATATACAAGCAATCTACTGATTTATTAGCAATTCATCAACAAAATATAAAAGCTCAAGTTAATTCTGATAAAACGAGAGAACAGTCGTCTAATTCTATATTGGGTAATTTTATCTGACAAAGTTTTCCACAATTAGGAAATCTAAAGGAATTACGA
>CASBQB010000091.1 GCA_949127655.1 Chroococcales cyanobacterium PMM_0086
CTACACGGTCTGACTGACTGCTCATAACTTTCCTCTTGCAAAACAGATTGTTAACTCTACCTAGATTACCATTATTAGAAAAAACAAACAAAAGACCGACCTATTGAGATCGAGTCTGTGCCGTCATGTAAAAAAGCGATAATCTACTTACTCGCCTTTACGTTTATAGTTCATCACCAAATCTAAGCGAGATAAAGAACTCGTCGCTGACTCTCGTACATAAGAATCGACTGCTTGATCATTGGCAAAAGCGGTTAGTATTTCTAGAGAACGGGGATCGCCAATAGAAGCCAGCGCATTGATCAGTGTCACTTGTACTGCCACATTATCGGTTGTTTGCAGGGATTCAGTCAAAATTTCAAAAGCAGACGAACCCATCTGACCTAAAGCCATTACTGCTGCAATATGAACAACTGGATTAGGATCATTGATTGCGGCTTTTAATCCCTGTAAACCTGCTTCGGGAAAAGGTAAATCAGGATAGTTAACAGCAATCTGCGCTAGAACCTTGGCTGCACTGCCTCGGACAGTCACATTATCACTGTTTAGCAAAGCCTCAACCACTGCTGGCACTGCATCTGAACCAATAACCCCTAAGGCTTTAACTGCAGCCCTACGATAGGCTACATCTTCTTCATCTAGAATACTAATCAGCTGTGTAATCGTCTGATCATCGCGGGAATCGGCAATTTCCCACATTGCTCGCTCCTGCATATGAGGATTAGGATGTTTTAATTGTGCCAAGAGAGAATCTATAGTCATAGGTCTTGAGTTAAATTGTAGATAGTATAGGATAATTATTGACTTTAGCTTGAATCAACCAGTCGGGGTCAGCTGCTGCTATTTTACAACCACTAACATCGCCTAGTTTTTCTAGTGCCATCAATGCTGCATACTTAAGATCCCATATTGTCGTTTCTAGACTGGCTTTCAATTCTGGAATTGCCCGTACTTCACCTAGTTCACCTAAAGCGATAGCAGCTGCAGCGCGGGATTTTTGGAACTGGGGCTGTGTATTATGTAGAGATTCTAGTAATAGATCATAAGCAGGAGAATGCTTCAACCAGCCGAACAACTTCATCACGTGAAAATGGGCACCATAATCATTATTAGCTTCAAGAGCATAGGTGGCAAAAAGTGCAGCAGGGGCTGAATCTGAGTAATGCTCTAAAATTGTTTTGCTAGCTAGATAGCAGCGGCCGAAGTCGGTTTCATATAACTCCCGGATCAGAAATGACAAAGCAGGAATCTCCTCGTAACTATGGACTAAATCTAGATCTCCTGGATAATCACGTAAAGTCTGCTCAAGAGCCGGTTGAATGGTTGCAAAGGTAATAGCACCTGAAGGGATTCCCTCGAATGCTAAGAGCCGAATTCCACGCAGCCGAAAGACCAGAGATACGGGACATCGGGCAATATTGAGGAGAGCATCGTAGTAACGAGCATCTACCAAATCCTGGATAGACAAGCGCCGTCCTAAGACATTTTTGTGTTGTAACATGTCCACCACCTTTTCCATGTCTGAATAGTCCCTTGTTAAGCGGCAAACTGCTGCTATTGCCGCACTAGCAGTAGGTGGGTCAGTGTTCTCTGTAAATCTGCGAATTCTTTCTAGAGCAGGTTGATAATTGAGCTTAGTTAGTGTGTGAATAATCACTCTGTAGGTTTGCCCTGGCCTATCCAGTAGCTGAGCCACTTCTTCTAATATATCAGCGTTAGTTGTGCCAATTTCCCCAATGGCCCAGGCCGCATTTTCTACCGTATAGCAGTCTTCATCCTGTAAACAGGTGCGAATGACTGTTAAAGCTTGAGCTGCTTGCAGTCGTCCCAATGTTTCTACTGATTTGCGGCGCACGATGCGGTTATCCAGTCCAGGCTCATTTTGCTGTACTGCCCTGATCAAGGCCTGAATTGATTGCTCAGTCGGAAAATTGACTAAATGAGAAGCGGCTATATAGCGCGAATCCTCTTCACCTATTTCAGCTTGAGGTGTATCTAAAAGGGCAATCGCTTGGTCTTCTGTCAAATTAAAAAAACTAAAAAAGCGTTTATCCATAAATTAGCAGCTATTGTTATTGTTCAATATAACAAGAAGCCTGGAGATTCCTTCTTATTACCCAACCTCAAGGGGTCAAGCAACAAGCCAAGATTCTCCAGACTCCAAGGGTAGTATCTACCCGGTCAAGATATTACAAACCTGCCGATTAATTAGGACAGAGAGTTGATCGCGTAGTCAAGAAGAGCATTGTACTCAGTTAAAGCTTGAGCTGACATATCACGAGGTGTACAACCACGGTTACGAGCAAAGCTTAGTGCTTCAACGTAAGGAGCAGTAGGTAGACCTAAAGCGCGATAAACTTCACGCTGACCAGCAATACCCCACTCATCTAGAGGACCTGTACCACCAACAACTAGGGAGTACTGGATTAAACGTAGATAGTGTTTGATGTCACGAGCACACTTAGCTTTAAATGTATCGGTGGAATTAGCTTCACCAGCATTATTCAAGTAGGGGTACTTTTTGATAGCAGCTTCATAAGCTTCTTTAGCAACGTTATCAATGTTGTTGCCGAGTTTCTCAGCAGCTTCCAAACGAGCAGCAGCGCGTTGGATAGAACCTTGAACTGACTCTAAATCCGAAGTACTGGGGAAGCGACCGGCTGCATCAGCAGACGCAATAACAGTGGTAAGAACTGATTTCATGTTTCGATATCTCTCCAAAATTTTGATATTTTGACAATTTGTGTGCAATCAAGTCAAAGCGAATTTCTATTAGCTTTTACTTAGCTAAGAGCAGCAATAATACGATCAAAGTAGCTCGAAGCTTCAGCGACCAAGCTAGCGCAACGATCTTCGGTAACAATAGATCCCATTTTGCGCAATTTAGCACCAGCAAATTTTTCGCTAGGTGTGTCTTTGATGTGAGCTGCAGCTTGAGCTTTCATGATTTGAACAGCACGTACTGTAGATGTGGTGGGTACGCCTAAAGCAGCGTAGGTTTCTTTTAGACCATTTAAACAACGATCATCTAGAACGGAAGCATCACCAGCCAAGAGAGCGTAAGTGACATAACGCAAGATGATTTCAGCGTCACGTAGACAAGCTGCCATACGGCGGTTAGGATAGCAGTTACCACCAGCTTGGATCAAACCTTGGTTTTCACAAATCATTCCAGCAACTGCATCAGCAACCATACAGCTAGCGTTGCTAGCAATGGCATTTACAGCATCTAAACGACGGTTTCCACTGGCAATAAATGCTTTGAGAGAGTCAATGTCACTTACTGTGGAATTACTAGCATCAGCTGCAACTACGGTTTTTGAAAAAGCGTCAAGCATCGAATTCTCCTTAACTTAGACGAAAAATTGTCTTTATATTATGGTCGGTCAGCCTTTCTTACTTACCGACAATATCGAATATATGATTATGGTGTTACTTCTGTCTAATTTTAAAAAAACATATTAACAATTTGTGACTTTTGTTAAAAAAAGCACATTAGCATTTCATGGTGATAGATTAAAAATGTTCCTTAAATCTCAAAAGAATATTTTAAGCAATGGATATTAGACAGTTTGTTGACCAATCACTTGGAAGCTGGCGTTCGCAGCGTAGCGCACATCATTTGGTCTTTAGCCACTTTGAAGCAGTGCAATCAGTCATTGATATTGCGGCGCTCTCTTGGGATGATGCGGCGGTTATTGCTCTTTGTAAATCCTATCAAATTGACCCAAAACAAGCAGTATCTCCCTTTCGGATGACCTGGGAGGGCCAGTCTGATTGGGAGGAAAACTCCGAAATCCAAGGAACTTGTATATTAGTACCTATTCCTGATCCCATTATGGCCAATCGCGGTAAATTACTGCGAGACCAGGGATATGCAGAAACTATTGCAGCAGTAGGCGACTACCATTTAACCGAAGAGGGAATGTTTGTCTTAGTGACAAGCTATGAAAGAGCCGCAGCCGAGGAGAAAATCTGGTTTGTCAATCCTAACTTAAGGCTTCGTGTTTCCCTAATTAAGACTAGTGGAGGAAGTGGAGTTGTAACGGCCTCTTTTGCCTCAGAAATTCGTTCACTCTCAGCTTAGATAACTACTTTATTATGACTCAAATTAAAACCAATGACTTAATGACCCTAGCACAATGGATGGCAGGTAGTTTCAGTAACTATCAACAATCCTTTGAAAAGCCGCAACAATTTGCCCATATCCGTATCTTCTTTCGCCCCCTCCCTTTTGAATTTTTTAACGCTATCGGGTTTTATTCTGAACAGGTCTATGACTACGATCTATGGAGTCCCTATCGTCAGGGTGTTCATCGACTAGTTGACCACCGAGAGCAAATTTATATTGAAAATTACAGTCTCACTGATTCAGTGCGTTATGCTGGAGCAGCTAGAGAATTAAGTATTCTCAAGACTATCACTCCAGACTGTATTCAAAGACGTTATAACTGCTCTATGGTTTTTCAAAGAGATGGTGAAATGTTTCGAGGTAGCGTTGAACCAGGCAATAAATGTCTTATTGAGAAAAAAGGTTGTCTGAGCTATTTAATCAGTGATGTAGAAATTACAGAAACTACCTGGAACAGTCTAGATCGAGGTATAGATGTCAATACTCATCAACAAGTTTGGGGGTCTACCTTGGGCTTTCTGAGATTTGAAAAGAGTGAAAGTTTTGCCCAGGAGTTACCTCATGTATAAATCATCATCGTTGAGCTTGAAAAATCTGTTCAGCAGTTAAATTTAGTTCAGGAAAAATTAGTGATTTATTAATTAAATCTTTTCTCCTAAAGTGTTGCACTTGATATTCTCGATCTACAAGCTGATAAATAGACAGAGTAGGTTGCTTTGGCTGTCCAATAAAACGTATCCCGCCAATTCCTAAATAATCGACAATCCAATATTCTTGAATACTTAATTCTTCATAATCAATTAACTTATAACCATAATCATCCCGCCAATTACTACTAACAATCTCAATCACCAAAGGAATTGATTCTCCATAAATAAGGGTTGATTTTTTCTCCCACAATGGCTCATTTGCTAAACATCGACGATCAATCACTAATAAATCGGGATTATAGCCAGTTTCTTTATCTTTTAGTTTGACTAAAGCTTTCGGTGGAATACGATAGGGTAAATTCATCCTCATGTATTCTAAAGTTAATTCTTGGGAGAGAAATCCAGCAATATCTTCGTGTTTTCCCGTTGGTTGCATTTCGACAATTGTTCCTTCGTGTAACTCATAGCGGTGATTTTCTGGTAGCCATTCAATAAATTCATCAAAGCTGATTAGTTTTGGTAACGATTGAATCATAATCGAAATACTCCTTGTTTAAACGGCTACAACTATGCTTTCTTTATTTCAATTTTGAAAATCTCATCACTTGTTTTATTAGCTGTTTTTTCTTCCCATTCCATTACTTTTAAAAACCTTTCTGCTGATTGAGTTTCCACTACATCAACTCCCCATTCACCCGTTTGGAGAGCTTGAGGATCATTACTTAATGGTGGGGTTGTTTTCAAGCCGCCTAGAAGTAATATATCAGGAATATCTTGGGCATTTTTAGTTTGACTCTGACGCTTATCTAGTAAAGCTTGAGCACAGAGTGATCCAACTCTTGAAGAGTCGAAATCATCACTTGAAAACACAATCTCAACCAGCCAATGAGGATGATTTAACTGACGACAACTAATCTTATTATAGGAACGTAGCCCATCAATAAATACTTGAGTAAATTCTGACCGACTTAATTGGGGAAATATCTCTTCTGATAGATCAAAATTGTGAGATAGCAACATTCGTAATTCAGTCATGTTTTTCGGATTACTTAATTTGAGAAATTGCTAACTTAATCACCGCTTGAACTGCCACTTCCGGTTCCTTAATTAAAGCAGCTTGCAAAGTTTCTAGTACAGAGCGATCATTCATCTTCATCAAAGATAAAGCGGCCGCTCTTCTGCTTTCCCCTTCGCTATGATGCAGTAACTCGATCAGATTGGGTATTGCTGGTTGATAACTCAAGTTACCTAAACCTGCAGCCGCTTCGCAGCGCACATTACTATCAGGATCTCCTAATGACTTAACCAAGATCTCGAATAGTTCCGCTTTCGGTTCTTCTTGAGCAACTTTAGTAATAGCGCCCACCACTGCAGCACGAACAACCGGGGAGTCAGAATCGACAGCCATAGACAAGTACTCTTTAGCTTGCGCTCCAATAAAAGCCAAGGCCCAAGCAGCATGACCGATAGTACTTTCTGGCAGATCGGTTGAAGCTAAGATACCCAATAAAGCCTGTACTGAAGGCTTACCAATTCTAGCGAGTGCCCCGACAGATGAACCTCTGACCACTGTATCCTCATCATTGAGAAGCGCATGGAGCAAATTGGGAACGGCTACGGGATCAGCAATCAAGGTCAGTGTCTTAGCAGAAGCTCTCCTAACAACCGCATTGGGGTGATTAGCTAGGGCTTCTAATAAAAAAGGAGTCGCCGCTTCACCAATTTCAGCCAGGGTCTCAGCGCAGCGAAGTCGAGTCATACCACGCGAATCTCCTAAAGATTCTACTAACCTTTTCAGGTTCTGGTGATCATTGGGGTTGAAGCTATCTAGACTGATTTGTTCTGTAACCGACTCGAGTAATTCATCTGTTGCTGCTTGAGTCAAGATGATTGGCTCATTCTCAGATTGAGTATTAGAATTGGGCATAATCATAACGTTAGTTCTTGGTGGCTAAAGCAGCCTGTTGAGTGCGAAGATCTAGGAGTGTGTCCTCAATTTTAGAGAGTTCAGGCTCAATTTTAGCAAGTGCCATTTTCTGAGACAACTTGGCTTTTTGGGCTGTTGTAATTGTTTCATTGAGCAGACGTTCTCGATATTGCTCAAAACTTTCAATTAATTCTGTTAATTCTTGAATGGTTACGAATGGTGTGGGTTCTGAGTTTTCGGTCATAGGTTTAATATGGGGTATAGAGTTTGTCTGCTTGTTATCGATATCTCAAACGATTATGTTCGAGCATCTCTTCTAAAACTGAGTCAGCCACACAACGACGCTCTGAACAGTAGGCCATTTGTTTAACGCCATTGATCATTTGAACGGTCATTACTCGCACTCGAAAGTTATCGTTAATAAACCAACACCTTTCTTGTCCTTGATTATTCTCATATTCGGTCTCAATGGTCAATATACCGTCATCAGCGAAATGATAAACGCCAAGTACTGGAATCCCTTCAACATAGCCTTTATTGCGCAGGAATTTGCCCGTTCTGGGATTATTGGGATTGGGAAGATCCACAAGAATAGCAGCATAATTAGGGTTAGGGACTACATCATCTAAATTGTCTTGCCACATAAAACTGGCTCCCCCACTAACTAAAGCAGGATCGACATTTTGCTGTTGACAGACTTCTAGTACTTTGGGGTTGTCTTTTGTCAAAATATCAATAATGACATTAGACTCTGCTGACTCATCAAGACAGGTATCAAAATTATGAACAGTTCTTTGAGTAAACCAAACTCCCTCACTCTTGAGAAAGAACTCCATCATGTTTATGGGCTGTATTAGCTGCATTTCTATTTTACTGTAGTAGATCAGAGGGTAAGATTTTAATTAAGAAAGTTCAACAAAAGTCAATCTAGGATCATTCAAATTCTAGGATAAGTGACACAGGATAATTTTAAGCGATTAATCAATAAATCTTCAGAACGTCATGGTCATTAGTCAACATTCATCTTTCATCATCGAAGAACCTCTTTCTTTAGAGTTCGTCTTGCAAGCAATTGAGCAAGGTAAAAGTCTTGCTCTGAAGAACTTACAGGGGATTAATCTGAGCCAGATGGATTTATCTGGTCTTGATCTAAGTGGGACTAATTTGATCGGGGCTAATTTGAGCGGGGCTAATTTGCTCCGCGCTCATCTTCAGGGAGTTGATTTACGACGGGCTAATCTGGTGGATGCCACTTTACAGGGAGCGAATTTAGAACAGAGTTATCTCTTTCGAGCTAATTTGGCTGGCTGTAATCTAGAGGAGGCCAGGTTAGAGGGAGCAAAATTAAACTTATCCCAATATGATGCCCAGACTATTTGGCCTGAAGGGTTTAATTACAAAAATTCAGGCGCTATTGGACCTGGAGCAAATCTTAGTGGTGCTTTTTTGAGTACCGCAAATCTACGGGGGGCAGATCTAAGAGGCTGTAACCTACGAGGTGCTTATCTGAGTGGAGCAGATTTAACCGGAGCTAATTTAGAGGGGGCTGCTTTAAGTGGTGCTTCTCTTAGCCATGCTCTTCTCACGGGTGCTTATTTGCGCAATGCTATCTTAATTGGCGTTGAGTTACAAGGGGCTGATTTACGAGCGGCTGACTTGACTGGGGCTAATTTAGAGCAGTTAAAGAGTATTGCTGGGGCAGATTTTAGCTTAGTACAAGGACTGAGTAAGGAAACAAAAGCTCTGCTTTGTAGCCATAACCCGCAGGATTTAGGCACATGGAATGCTTTTACTCGTAACAATACGGGTGAGAGTCTCGGTTGTCAGATTGGTTGACTATCGCTTCTCTATATATAGCAGTAGCCACAAAGATTAGTCGTATCTTTAAAACCCTTAAACTCAACACTCTACTTGCCTTTTACTCGGTACCTCCTGCTATATCTCTAGTTTAAACAATTAGAGGTATATTTTCTTTGAATTTTTTTATCATTCAACACTTCTGGTATTTTTCCAAATAGATTAGTTACTAGATTTATCCATTTGATGTTCAACAAAACCCAAAAACTGTTTAACTATTTTAGATTCTGGCTTTTCTGGATTTTCCCCCTTATATACATAGAATAGTGGTCGCCTAAAAGGATAATTTTCCTCTCCTGGACTAACCCCCTCAATTGATAATATTTTAAAGGTTCCTTTCTGACTTATTGCTAATCCGTAACCAAGATAACTAATCGCATTTAAACTAAAGCTATGTACTGTATTTACTAACTGGTCATTTTCAAGCGTGCTAAAGTTTGTAAAATTGCGACTATTGGGCTGACAAAATTCTTCTTTGTCGAGAAATAACTTTTGAAATGATTTATTTGTTCCACTAGCAATAGAGCGATTGATAACTTTTATTTCTTGATTATATAAAGAAGGATCTAACTCATTCCATTTTACATATTCACACTGAAAAATATCTTTTACTTGAGATTTTGATAGATTTTGTATTGGATTATCTCGATGAACAACAACAGCTAAATAATCTGTGCCTATTTTTAGACCAAATAATTTTTTTCCGTCGGGACATCTTTGTCCTTCTTCAAAGTTGGATGAGGCAGCTATATTAATTTTTCCAGCACAGAGTAAGGCAATTCCGTTATTACTTCCTAATTCATTTTTATTGTTACGTTCTATATTGATCTTGCTTCCGGGAAACTTATTTTCAAAGTAATTTTTATATTGTTTGTCCTGACTTAGCGTGTTAATATTACCTTCAATGTTGATTTCTGTACCAGCTACTACATCTAAGGGTTGTGGATTCTCAAAAAGGTGTTTTTTAGCACGAACGAAATAGCCACATCCAGACTACTGTTCCAATTAATAAAATACCAAGCAGACCGAATAACAATTGTTTAAGGTGTAAAATTTTGAGATTCTTATTTTTCCTATTAACCTGTTCTTGAGATTTTAAGACTTTTTCCTTGGGTTTTGGGGTAATTATTGATTGTAGCCCTTTTAAGACTTCTTCTACTGTTTGATAGCGGTGGGAAGGGATATAACAAGTCATTTTTCGGATGATTGTTTTTAGTCTTTCGGAAATATCAGGTACTAAATGTTCCCATTCTTTTTCTTGACTGTCCAGAGTTCGTAAATTAGAGGGTATTTCTCCTGTCAAAGCTTGAATACCAATCATTCCTACTGCATAAAGATCACTTGAAAAATATGATTCTCCTCTAAATTGTTCGGGAGCCGCATAAATTGGACTCCCAGCCATCGCTCTACCTTGTCTTATGAAACCTCTCATATTTAGTTCTTCTGTAACTGAACCAAAGTCAATCAAAACTATTTTACCATCTTCTGCTCTACGAATCAAATTATCTGGTTTAATATCCCGATGTATTAACATATTCTTATGTAGAATATCCACAACTTCTAGAATATTCAATAGTAGGTCAATAACTTGATTTTCATTGAGGTTATTTCCCTCCTTTAATTCTAGCTCACTCATATTGTTTTCAGCGATATATTCCATCACTAAAAAAAAGTCATTATTTTCTGCAAAGTGAGCTTTAAGATGCGGAATTTGGCTATATCTATTCAACCTATGCAGAGTTTCTGCTTCTCTTTCAAATGCTTGTTGAGCCTCGATTAAATACTCATCTTTTAAATTTTCAATCATCAACCGTTTAACAACCACACTTTCATTTTGCTTATAATTATCTTGAGCTAAAAAAGTCTCACCAAAACAACCTTTTCCTAATTTTCTAACAATTGCATAGCGGTTATTTAATAGAGTACCGATACCTAAAGACATAAAAAACTCCTTTTTATTTTACACTTTCTTATTTAGAGTAGTTCTTCTGCTTCTTTTAATGCCTCTGTTGCAGATCTATAGCGTTCCTTCCAGTCTCTATGAGCCATCTTATCCAGGATTTTTGCTAACTTTTGATTAAGGTTAGTTGGCTGTTTCCAGATTATTTTGTCTATCTTAAAATCGATGTTAAACTTTATAGGTGGTACCCCTGTTAAAGCTTGAATTCCTAACATCCCAACCGAGTAAATATCACTTCCTAACTTTGGGTTTCCAGCTAGTAGCTCTGGTGCACTATACCCAATAGTTCCGGTAAAAGATATAATTAGGTTTGTGGTTTGTGAGAGGGATAAATCTTTAATTGAACCAAAGTTTATGAGACATATTTCACCGCCGGGACTTTGAATTAAATTACTTGGCCTTATGTCTCTGTGAATCATTGCCTTTTTATGAACAAATTCTAAAACATTGAGAATACTCAGCAAGAGATGAATTACTGCATCTTCTGTCCAAGGTTTACCCGATTCTTCTTCAGGTAATTTTTGACTGAGTGCTTCTCCCTCTTGATATTTATAAACTATATAAAAGTTCTCTTCGTCTTCAAAGTGATCAATATAACTTGCAATTTGACGATGCCAATTTAACTGGTAGAGACAGCCTACTTCAGTGTGGAACCTTCTGCTAGTTGTTTCATCGTTTTGTTTACGGTTAAATTGCTTAATTACACAACGTTGTTTTTCTTGCTCCAAATCTTCAGCTAGGCAAATATTACCAAATTCTCCTTTATTGATAAGTTCAGTAATTTTATATCGCTCTCGAATAACTTGCCCTACTTTGGAGTTTCTAAGAGTTTCTTCTAAAACACTTTTGAGATTTGTTTTTTTAACTCTTTCTCCAATTACTTCTGATAAGGTTCTCCATAATTTAGGCGCTAGTGCGGTCCTTACAAAACCTACTGTATAACCATAAAAAGGGGCTTCGAGATCATAGTAGGTCTTGTCTGGCCAACAGTAAAAATATTTGATTAATTCTGCCTGAGCGCGTGTTAGGGATTGTTCGTTCTTTTTAATAAGTTGCTCTTTAATAAAGCTTAATACTTCTTCAATATCCATAAATTTACTTTTTAGTATACTAAATTTAGATAAGTTGACTAGAGTAAGATAGACAAAGCTAAGGTAAAGCCAGGTACCACATCTTCCCCATTCAAAATTACATTAGAGGAATACTGGGTAATTGAACTATCTTGACGATAGACTAACGCTTGAGAGTTATAGCGATCAATTAACCACCCTAGACGCACACCATTATTTCTATACTCCTCCATTTTGGCTTTAAGTGAGTCTAAGTTATCACTTTTAGAACGGATTTCAATGACAAAATCGGGGGCAAGATTGAGAAAGCCATCTTCACCTTCATCCCATTGGTAAGGTAAACGTTCCTTAGCAACAAAAGCAGCGTCAGGAGAACGTATTGCCCCATTAGATAGTTTAAACCCAGTACTAGAACTAAAGACTTCACCTAACTTTTGTTGTTCTACCCAAACAAGAAGAGAAGAACCTGCTTTAATTTCTCGATTGCCGGAAATTTTTCCAACTGGGGTCATAGTTACTAAAGTTCCGTCTGCATTGCGTTCAAAACGTAACTGAGGGTTTTGTAAACTCAGTTGCATCAAATCTGCATCGCTAATCGTCGAAACTGTCTGAGACATAAGTGTTTACCTTAACTTGTTCTAAATTGATTATGGCATTTTTAGGTAGTTCGGCTGTTAGTCTTCACGCATTAGCTTAAAGGTGTATGAATTTTATGAACTTTCTCATATGTCAATTCTGTGATCATTAAATTGTACGAATTGTCAAAAGAGTACCCACCGGAGGGCAAAAATGTATCTTATATATACAATGAATGAAGAAACTGACCAATCTTTTGATGATCCAGAACTTTTGCCAGAAGCTACTGATGACCGTGAATATAGGATAAATTCAAGTCAAGAGTTTAGGGTTGCAGCCAAACAATTCTCAGAGAAAATGGAGGCTGAATCTTCTAAACTACAAAAACTAAGTGCAGCTATTCAAGCTAAAATCAAACAATTAAAGGATTATAAGAACTAAAACAATTTCATAAGGTGCCGAAAAACTGCTAGATTGATTAAGGCGTGTTGAGCCTCCATCAGTTTTAAGATATGAATATTAACGATAAAGCAATAGTCAAAGAATATTTTAATGCTACAGGGTTTGAACGTTGGCGCAAGATCTATGGAGAAGGCCAAGTCAGTAAGGTTCAACAAGATATCAGGGTTGGACATCAACAGACTATAGATACTGTTATCGCCTGGTTAAAGGAGGATGGAAACCTTTGTGATCTATCGATCTGTGATGCTGGATGTGGTGTAGGTAGTCTCAGCCTTCCCCTAGTTGCAGCAGGTGCTCATGTCTCTGCTAGCGATATTTCTGGCAAAATGGTAGAGGAAGCTAAAGCTAGAAGTGCATCTTTAAGCGAGTCTCAACGTCAGAACCTGAATTTTACTGTGCAGGATTTAGAGAAGTTAACCGGTAAATATCATAGTGTAATCTGTCTAGATGTTCTCATTCACTATCGGGAAAAAGATGTGGCTAAGATGATCTCACATTTAGCATCCCTGAGCGAATCTCGTTTAATCCTCAGTTTTGCACCGAAAACTTTCTATTTAACTCTCCTGAAAAAATTTGGAGAGCTTTTTCCTGGCCCTAGTAAAACAACAAGAGCTTATCAACATAGAGAACAAAGGATTAGGGAAATCTTAATAGATAATGACTTTGTGATCAATAGAACAGGTATGACTAGTACCAGTTTCTATTATTCACGCATCATAGAAGCAGTGCGCTACACAGCTTAATTTATGTCTGTTACTCTGGCCTCTCTACTTAAGTCTAAGCAGGAAAACCGTCCTCTAGTTGTTTTAACAGCTTGGGACTATACCTTATCTCCCATCTTAGATGACCTAGTAGATATCATTCTAGTAGGAGATTCCTTGGCGATGGTTGCGCTAGGCCATCCAACAACTTTACCAATTACTCTAGAACAAATGATTCATCATGCTTCTGCTGTTAAAAGAGGAGTAAAGCGGGCTTTTGTTGTCTGTGATTTACCTTTTTTGAGCTATCAAGAGGGTATCTCTGCAGCCATTCGTTCGGCTGGGAGAGTTTTAAAAGAAACAGGTGTACAGGGTGTTAAACTAGAGGGAGGTTATCCTTTAATAGCTGAAACGGTCGCTAATCTGACTACTATTGGGATACCTGTAATGGGACATATTGGCTTAACTCCCCAGTCTGTACATCTTTTGGGCTATCGACAACAGGGGAATACAGACGCTGAAGCGGAACGCCTCTTGAGTGAAGCACTTTCTCTAGAACAAGCGGGTGCTTTTTCGGTTGTTTTAGAGCATATTCCTAGTCATTTAGCTGCTACTATCACTTCAAGTCTTTCTATTCCTACTATTGGTATAGGTGCAGGTCCTAATTGTGATGGGCAGGTTCTGGTTACTGCTGACTTGTTAGGTTTATCAGCTAAACTGCCCCCTTTTGCTAAAGCTTATCTCAATCTACGTCAAGTTATTTCTGAAGCTGTTCAGAAGTACGCAGATGAGGTCAGAGATCATCAATTTCCCAGTTAACTATTCTATTTTATTGACAAAATGTAGCAAATAATACAGTTTTCTGGGTTATACTAGATAGTAGGATTCTAAATTTGTATAGATATGTGATTTTAATCACTATTAATGCTTGTTTAGCACTTTTTTAAAAAATAAATTTCACAACTCAAAATTTTGATAAAAATTGTATGAAACCTTACAAAAAATACGGTTTAGAAGATAAAAGTTATACCAATTATTGGCTAGATAACTTAGAGTTAAATAGCGGGGGACTGGCCAGGCAGAAAATAAATTACTCGTACTGTCGGGGAATTAGCCAACCTTGGCAAGTTCCACAACTATACTATCAGGGAAGTGTCTATACTTACTGGAAAGGGCAACAAGGTCAAGTAGAGGTTAATCCAGTTGGTCTAAAGATAGCCAGGAAACATTTAGAAAACATTCGCTATCGTCTAGAACAGAGATTGAAAAGTGCTAAAGCTAAAGGAGATCGAGAATTGCTTTTCCTCTTAGAAAGAGAAAGAGAGCAATCATTAACTTAGCTTTTGTACTTTATCTGTTCGTAATGTTCTAGTAATGGCATAAGTGATTAAGGAAAACTAATCACAAGCCCCTCTACTACTAGTAGAAGGGCTAAAAACCTGATTTTTCAACTCACCCCTTAAGTAATCACCGTTGGGGTTTCACGCTCTGTATAATGGCGAATTTTAGCGATTTCCTGGGCTAAATCAATCAATGGCTGTAGAGCTTTTTGGGTCTCTATATTTTGTTTGCTACTATCTGCTTCATAAGACTCTACATACAGTCGCAGGGTTGCACCTTGGGTTCCTGTTCCTGAGAGACGGAAGACAATCCTTGAACCATCTGTAAAACCAATACGAATACCTTGGTTAGTCGTTACACTGTGATCAACTGGGTCAGTATAGCTGAAGTCATCTGCATAGTCTACCTGATAACCAGCATATTGTTTTCCAGGCATTGTAGAAAGTTGAGACCGAAGTGCAGTTACTAATTCATTAGCTCTTGCTGAGTTGACTCCTTCATAGTCATGGCGAGAATAATAGTTTCTACCATATTCAGACCAATGTTGCTGTACTATCTGCTCAACAGACTCTTTCCGAACAGCTAGAATATTTAACCAGAATAAAACCGCCCAAAGACCATCTTTTTCTCTTATGTGGTTAGAACCAGTCCCAAAGCTTTCTTCTCCACAGAGGGTAGCTTTATTCGCGTCTAAGAGGTTACCGAAGAATTTCCAACCAGTAGGGGTCTCATAGCAGGGAAACTTCAGACGCTCAGCTACACGATCCAAAGCCATACTAGTTGGCATAGAACGCGCTACTCCTGTTAGGCCTGCTTGATAACCAGGGACTAGATGAGCATTAGCAGTTAATACCGCAATACTATCACTGGGAGTAACAAAGAAGTGACGACCTAAAATCATGTTACGGTCGCCATCTCCATCAGAAGCAGCGCCAAAGTCTGGAGCATTTTCACCGAAGAGAATCTCTACTAAATCATGGGCATAGACTAAATTAGGGTCAGGATGACCACCGCCAAAGTCTTCTAAAGGAATACCACCAATAACTGTTCCTGCTGGGGCACCTAAACGGGTTTCAAAAATTGTTTTAGCATAGGGTCCTGTTACTGCGTGCATAGAGTCTATACAGAGACGAAAAGAACCTGATGTAATCAGATTCCTAATCAGTTCAAAATCAAAGAGATTCTCCATTAGTTTGAGATAGGAAGCTACAGAGTCTATTACCTCAACTTCCATCGTACCGAGCTTGAAAACTCCTAGGGTGTCAATATTGAGATCAGCAGCTTCTAATATTTTATATTCTTGAATTTCTTTAGATCTAGTATAGATAGCCTCGGTTACTTTTTCTGGTGCTGGTCCACCATTACCGATATTGTATTTAATCCCAAAGTCACCTTTTGGTCCACCTGGGTTGTGACTGGCCGAGAGAATGAACCCCCCGAATGCACCATTTTCTCTAATCACACAGGAGGTGGCGGGGGTAGATAGGATGCCATTACAACCGACCATAACCTTGCCTACACCGTTGGCAGAAGCCATTTTAAGGATAGTATTAATAGCTGTTCGATTATAATAACGCCCATCGCCACCTAGAACAATTGTCTGTCCTTGATAACCATTAAGTGTATCAAAAACGGATTGAACAAAGTTTTCTAAGTAATGGGGTTGCTCGAAAGCTGTGACTGCTTTACGTAGTCCTGAAGTTCCAGGTTTTTGGTCACTAAAGGGGGTAGTCTTGACTATGTTGATTGACATATTAAGGCACTCAAGGACTGTTTACTTGTCACTATCTTACATTCTTTCGAGAGTTTTCATCCCTAATAAAGAGAGTCCTATTTTGAGGTTTTTAGCTGTCAAATGACCTAAAATCAGACGAGAAGTTCTCAGAGGTTCTGGAGACTTTAAAACTGGACAGCTTTCATAAAATTTGTTGAATTTTCGGCTCAAATCATAGAGATAATCACAGAGACGGTTAGGGAGTAATTCTCTCTCTACTTCAATCAGGATTTCAGGAAGTTGTAAGATGGCTTTACTGAGAACTAATTCTGTTTCATCTTCTAAGATTATCTCTGCATTTTCTGGTAACTTCTCTATCTGACCTTCTCTAGAGATACTTTGAACCCGCGCGTAAGCATAGAGCATATAGGGTGCTGTGTTACCCTGTAGGGAGAGCATTTTATCAAAGCTGAAGATATAGTTACTGATCCGGTTTTGACTCAAGTCTGCATATTTTACTGCTCCTATACCAACTTTGAGAGCTACTTCAGTTATAAAGTCTGCACTTTCTTCTCTTTGTTCTTCTTGAAGTCTCTTTTCTAAGTCTTCTTTGGCTCTTTTAACAGCTTCATCTAAAAGTTCTCTTAATTTAATAGTTTCTCCAGAACGGGTCTTTAATTTCTTACCGTCTTCTCCTTGGACTAACCCGAAGGGAATATGTAAGACTTCTACTGTTTCTGGTAAAATACCTGCTTTTTTAGCTACTTGAAAAACCTGCTCAAAGTGACTGCTTTGTCCTGCATCTGTTATGTAGATAATGCGGGTTGCTTGATCATCTTTAACCCTGTATTGTAAGGCTGCTAAATCTGTTGTAGCATAGTTATAACCCCCATCTGATTTCTGCACTATCAGGGGTAGGGGGTTACCTTCTTTATTGCTAAATCCTTCAACAAAGACGCATTTTGCCCCTTCATTTTCTACTAAAATTTTCTCCTCTTCTAATAGTCTGACTATTCCCTCTAAATAGGGGTTATAAAATGATTCTCCTCTTTCGGTTAATTCTATATCTAATAGGTCATAGATTTTCTGAAATTCTCTTCTAGATTGGGCACAAAGTAGCTGCCAAGCTTTCAGACTTTCAGTCTCTCCTGCTTGTAGTTTAACTACTTCTTTCCTAGCAATCTCTTTAAATACTTCATCTTGATCAAATCTTTCTTTAGCTTTTTTATAGAAGGCTACTAGATCTCCTAATTCTAAAGCATTAGCGGTGATTAAAGCTTCTGGGCAACTTTCTCTTAAGTAGGCGATTAACATACCAAATTGTGTGCCCCAATCTCCTACATGATTGAG
>CASBQB010000092.1 GCA_949127655.1 Chroococcales cyanobacterium PMM_0086
AGCGTATTGTCGACAAGTAGGTAGAACTAAATCAGATGTATTGAGAGAACTAATTAGGAACCTGAAGGTTTATTTAAAGCCGTCTTAAAAGACGGGGTTTTTACCCATTTTCCTGATAATGTCCGATGCAGAATTAAAGCAATATTTTCTTAACCATCGGGAAGATCAAGGAGCTTTTCAGGCATACTTAGACAGACTAAATAGGCAGACGCGAAAATTGATCGCCAGTCCAAATGATCAGGATTTTGATCTTAAAATTCAAGCAGCTATTCGGCAACAGATGAAAAAGAAGGACAAGTAATAAACTAGAAGTCTATTCAGAATTAGGTTAATCTAGCTACCCTCCTCCTACAATAGTTACAATCTCTAGAACGTCCCCTTCGATTAATGTGGTTGTTTCCCAATATTGTCGATGAAGTATCTCTCTATTATATTCAACCACTACTAAACGAGGATTGAGTCCTAATTGTTCTAAAAATTGAGGCAGAAGGGTTCTAACTGGACAAGTCTTTACTTCTCCATTAACTTGTAAAGTAATCTGCATTTGGCTCTCCTTGAAACAATTCCAATCTTACCTTTTAGGCAACACCTCTACTAAAAACTGAGCTAAAGTCACAGGATCTACTCCCAACTCTGTACGCTTTTTAGCTGCTACTAGAGCCGCTTCTGCGTGCCACCAAGCCCCTGTAGCCACAATTCCAGCTAAATCATCCGTAGATGTCCTTTGTGCCACCAATCCTCCCAAAATACCTGTTAAAACATCGCCACTGCCTCCTCTAGCTAAAGCTGCAGTACTTTGTCCCAGACACCAAACAGTCCCACTAGGATCAGAAATTACCGTTCTAGCTCCTTTAAAAAGAACTATGGTATTAGAGTAAGCTGCTGCAGTGCGAACAGCTTGAAAACGATCTTCACTTGGGTTAGCAACGAGTGGAAAGAGTCTTTTAAACTCACCCAAATGAGGTGTTAGGATAGTTGAAGCAGATCTTTTAGATAACACAGGGACAAGATTCAATTGAGCCAGACTATTTAGTCCATCTGCATCTAAAATAGTTGCGCAATCAGACTCTAAAACTTGAGGGATAATAGAACGAGCTTCTAAGGTTAAACCAGGTCCACAAGCTATGGTATTGTACTGTGTAAAATCCGCAATTAAAGGCGGTAAATGAGCAATAGCACCGTTTTGGGTTTCTGGACAATCTATAACCAAAGCTTCAGGAACATGACTCACTAAAAGATTTTTAAGAGAAGCAGGGACAGCTATAGAGAGCATTCCTACCCCTGTGGCGCGAGCACCTAAAGCCGTTAAAATGGCACTGCCAGCATAACGACGCGAACCACAAATAAGTAGTAAGTGCCCCTGCTGATACTTATGAGTTAAGGGAGAACGTGGTAAAGGTAAATAGCTAATAGCTAAGGCTTTCGTCATAATCTGCATAGGTGTTTTTTCGGCTAAAGCGTGCCAAACCTCTACAGGAGGTATCCCTATGTCAATGCGTTCTATTTTTCCTAATGCTTCAATAGCCTGATCTTGAAAATGAGCAGCTTTCCACAGACCTAAACAGATAGTTCTTGTCGCCTTGATCGCTATCCCTAAACTCGCCCCACTGTCACCATGAATACCGGATGGTAAATCTATGCTAATAATGGGTTTGGCAGTTTGATTGACCTGACTAATAACCTCTGCTATTAGACCTGTGATAGGACGCTTCAAACCATAGCCAAATAGTCCATCAATAATGACCTGAACATTCAAGAAATCCTCTATAGACTCAACAAAAGTTACCCCTAAATACTTCAAATATCTAGTATGTTGCTCAGTTAATTCCTTGGGAGCATCATTAACTGCATAAATTAAAACCTGATATCCTCTGAGATGGAGTTCTCTAGCGACGACTAAAGCATCTCCCCCGTTGTGACCCGAACCAACCAAAATTCCCACTCTCTCGACTTGAGGATAAAGCTGTTCAAACCTTAAGGCTATTCTAAGGGCTGCCTTTTCCATTAAACCTGCTACAGGCATTCCTGCTTCAAATAAACAGCTTTCTATTTGTGACATTTGTTCTGTCGTGACGATAATATGACTCAGTTGATTGGCAAAAAGCTTTTTCATAAAACTCCGAAGAAAGAAAAAGTTATAATCGAGTTAGAAAATATTAATCAAATTGTCATTTTTTAAGGATGTGTTATGGTTCTCGCCGTCCGGGTTGAACAGTTAAAGAAATCTTACGGAACTATCGAGGCCGTTAAGGATGTTTCTTTTAATCTTCCTCAAGGAGAAATTTTCGGTTTACTCGGCCCTAATGGAGCGGGCAAAACCACAACCATCAGATGTCTCTGTAGTTTAGCTAAACCTGATGCTGGGTTGATTGAAGTTGGCGGAGTCTCTGTTATAGAACAGCCTAAAGCAGCTCGAAAACTTCTAGGCTATGTAGCTCAAGAAGTAGCCCTAGATAAGATGTTAACCGGAAAGGAGTTATTAGAGCTACAGTCTGCCCTCTATCATCTTCCCTTTAAGCAAGCTAAGGAGAGAATAGAAGAACTTTTACAACTATTAGGATTAAAAGAATATCAGGATCGTCAGACAGGAACTTATTCTGGCGGACTACGCAAAAGACTAGATCTAGCTGCAGGACTTCTGCATAACCCTAAAGTATTAATCCTCGATGAACCGACAGTCGGACTAGATATTGAAAGTCGTAAGATTATTTGGGATTTACTCTTGAAAATTAGTCAAGCAGGTACTTCAGTTCTGTTAAGTAGTCACTATTTAGAGGAAGTAGATGCGTTAGCAAATCGTCTAGCAATTATAGACCGAGGCTATGTCATTGCATCAGGGACTCCCGCTGAATTAAAAGAAAGAGTAGGAGGAGATCGAGTAACCTTGAAAATTAGGGAGTTTTCTTCTACCGAAGAGGTTAATCAGGCCAAAGGTCTTTTAGAAAGTCTCTCTTTTGTTACCGAAGTCATTGTCAATAGTAATCAAGGAAATTCCCTCAATTTAGTAATTAAACCGCAAAGCAACGCCCTTAACCAGATTGAACAGTCTCTAACTAACGTTGGCTTGCCCATCTTCAGTCTAGCTCAGTCTCGCCCCAGTTTAGATGATGTCTACTTAGCAGCTACAGGGCAGACTCTACTAGATGCTGAAATTGCCGCCTCTAGCAGTCGAGACCTCAAAGCTGAGAAGAAACTACAGATGAAGTAAAAGAAAGTCCAGGATGCAGGAGTTGAACCTGCCTTGCACGAATTATGAGTTCGTTGCCTCAACCGCTCGGCCAATCCTGGTGATTAATTTATCATATAGTATTATATCCTAAAAGCAACCTAAAATTATCTCTTTCTTGCCTTGATGCAAATTTCCTCACCCAAGATGTCCTCTCCTAAAATCAAGATCTTTGCTTTAATAGTTCTAATGCTCGGATCAGGTATAACCGCGACAATGCTAGGCTACAGAATGGGCTATGAATCCTTGAAGGGAGTCAGTACACCCGATATAAACCCCGCTAAAAAACTAACCAAAAAGAATAATCATCTAAGTACTATGCCCAAAGAGTTTGTAGCCATTTCCGAAGAAAAGATTCTTAAACAGATTAGAGTATATAAAAGTCAACAAACTGAAAAAGCCAACAAAAAAACTAATTCTAAGAAAGATAACGGGTGAACTTTAAGAGTTTTTGATTTGTGGAAATGACAGTTGTTGATCTGGCTCTACGTTTACTCTTAGTCTTTTTCTTGATTGGCATTAACGCCTTTTTTGTTACTGCTGAATTTGCTCTAGTTTCGGTCAGACGCTCTCGTATTCGTCAATTAGTAGATTTAGGTGATTTACAGGCAGAGCAAGTACAATCTCTACAATACACTCTAGAACGTCTCCTTTCAACTACTCAACTAGGGATCACTCTCTCTAGTCTGGCCTTGGGTTGGAGTGGTGAAGGGACTCTAGTTGTTATAGTCAAATATTTTTTCTCATATCTACCTTTATCATCTGAATATTTTAATGTTTTTGCCCACACCCTAGCTATTAGTCTCTCTTTTATTACTCTTGTTTACTTGCAAATTGTTTTAGGTGAATTATGTCCCAAAGCATTGGCCTTACAGTATTCTGAACAATTAGCACGTTTTTTAGCGGCTCCTATAGGCGTAATTGCTCAGATCTTTAATCCTTTTTTAGTAGTTCTTAATCATTCTACTCGTTGGCTTTTGGGCACATTTGGGATATCTTATGGTAAACATCTCTGGCCTTCTCAAGTTACCCCCGAAGAATTAAAAATTATTATCTCTACTGAAGGTGAATCAACTGGACTAGAAGTAGAAGAACGGGAATTATTAAATAATATTTTTGCCTTGAGTAATGTAGTCACAGAACAGGTAATGACCCCACGTCATCTTTTAACCACTCTAGAAAAAGAGACGACATTCGCTGAACTTTTAGCTGTTGTCTCTTCTACAGGTTATTCTCGTTATCCAGTCAAGGGGGAAACTGAAGATGAAATCATTGGAGTGGTTGAGTTTAAAGATATTTCTCTTCTTCTCTCTAGAGAGCAATTGAACTATCAAGAGAGTATTGCTTCGCTCATTAAAGAAATTGACTTTATCCCAGAATCAACCCCTATCAGTGATTTACTTTCTTTGATGCAGGTCTCTAAACGAAAGATGGCTATAGTGGTTGATGAGTTTGGCGGTATCGCAGGACTGATTACCCTACAGGATATTTTAGAGGAAATTTTCGGTAATAAGTCTTCTGATCATTCTGCCAAAACCCTGATCTTTGAGATAATTGATGAAAATGACTACATAGTAGACAGCCAAATAAATTTACTAGAAATCAATCAACTTTTTAATGTAGAACTTCAGTTAGTTCAAGAGTACCAAAGTTTAAGGAGCTTTCTGCTCTATCAATGGCAACAAGTGCCGCAGATTGGTGACACAATGGTCTATGAAAATCTAGAATTTACGATCATTTCGGCAGAAGGTCGCAGGATAGGTTTAGTGCAATGTCGCAAAATCAACTGAAGTCAGCTATCTTCTAACCCGGTTAGAACTGACATTGAACAGGCTAAGATCGATCATGCGACTAATCTTGAAGGAGTTATAAATTGGTTAACACAAAACTTTTGAAGACTACTAAATCAGAAGCAATTTTTAAAGCTGCTCAAAAAATCATGCCAGGTGGCGTTAGTTCTCCTGTACGAGCTTTTAAGTCAGTAGGGGGGCAACCGATTGTTTTCGATAGAGTTAAAGGGTCTCATATTTGGGATGTAGATGACAATGAATATATAGATTATGTGGGTAGTTGGGGTCCGGCTATTTGTGGACACGCACATACGGAAGTCATCGAAGCCTTACATCAATCACTGGACAAAGGTACTAGTTTTGGTGCTCCTTGTTTACAAGAAAATATCCTAGCATCAATGGTTATTGAAGCAGTACCCAGCATTGAAATGGTGCGTTTTGTCAATTCTGGGACAGAAGCTTGTATGTCAGTACTGCGCTTGATGCGAGCTTACACAGGAAGAGAGAAAATCATCAAATTTGAAGGCTGTTATCATGGTCATGCTGATATGTTCCTGGTTAAAGCAGGTTCTGGAGTGGCAACATTAGGGTTACCTGATTCACCAGGAGTTCCTAAAACAACGACTCAAGCCACCTTAACAGCCCCCTACAACGACTTAGAGGCAGTTAAAGTAATATTTGCCGAAAACCCTCAAGACATTGCTGGAGTCATCTTAGAACCTGTTGTGGGGAATGCTGGTTTTATTCCACCTGACGGGGGCTTTTTAGAAGGGTTGAGAGAACTGACTAAGCAATATGGTGCCTTATTGGTCTTTGATGAGGTAATGACAGGCTTTCGGATCTCCTATGGTGGTGCGCAGGCTAAATTTGGGGTTACTCCAGATTTAACCACTTTAGGCAAGGTAATTGGTGGAGGACTCCCTGTCGGTGCTTATGGTGGTTCAGAAGAGATCATGTCTTTAGTTGCGCCAGCCGGTCCTATGTATCAAGCAGGGACTCTTTCTGGTAACCCTCTAGCAATGACAGCAGGAATTAAAACCCTAGAAATCATGCAGAGACCAGGTAGTTATGAATACCTAGAAAAGATCACTAAAAAACTGCTAGATGGACTTCTAGCTATTGCTAAAGAGACAGGACATCCAGTCAGTGGTGGTGCAATTAGTGGAATGTTTGGACTGTTCTTTACAGGAGAGACGGTACATAACTATGAAGAAGCTAAAAAAGCAGATCTCGCTAAATTCGCTCGTTTTCACAGAGGAATGTTAGAGAGAGGCATTTATTTAGCACCTTCTCAGTTTGAAGCTGGTTTTACTTCCATTGCCCATACTGAAGAAGACATAGAGAGAACACTCTTAGCAGCCCAAGAAGTTCTCAGTACACTTTAAAGAGATTGAAACAAGAGGGATGACCCCTCTTGTTCTAATCGAAATAAAACAGTGTGACCAGTTTATGTTGATCTTCAGCCTCAACGCAAGTTTGCAAGAGGGTCTGACTGTCATGAAAAGCAAAGCAGATTAACTGTTGACAGCGAGAGATAATCTCACCATTACACAGACTACTCGCTTCACTCAAAGCCAAATGATCATTTTCAGGTTTTTCAATAAGATGGATCACCTGTTTTAGTTGTTCTTGGGATTCTCTGGGTTGACGTGCTAAACTTTGTGGCAGAATCACAGTCAGGAGATTAGGATCAGCCCTCATTGCTCCTTTAATGACAGCAGCATTAGTTCCCGTTGCTCCAGATGTAAGTACACGGTTTCCAGCTAAAACCAGGGCATAGCTCATCATTTCTATCAACTGTTGATGGATGATTGGTACATGACGAGAGCCTAGTATAGCTATACGTTTAGAACTCGTCTGCTGAATGGCCGCGAGTTCCTGCGCTAGGGTATCAAGAGTTGGTGTGTCTACAGATTGACTCAAAGACTTTATCTAGTTAAGTAAAATAGGCCATGTTATTGTAGCAAAAGACTAGAAGTTCAGCAAAGAAAAACTATTAAGCACTCATCTGAACTGATGCCGAGAAACTGTAAGATTAGTTTAAAACTTGCAAGAAAAGCGTAATAATGACTACACCTGACTTTTGTAAAGGAATTCAGTATTTTGGATCGGACTGGCCAGAATTCGAGCAATACGGAAAAGAAGCAGTAATTGCTCCCGGGACTAAAGCGATCTCTTCTCCTAGTGACCCGACTGCAGTCTATCAAACTCTCTTAGCAGCAGATGCCCTGCGTTATCTTACTCTACACACAACGGCTAGTAAAGCTTCAGGACATCCGGGAGGCTTTGCTAGTGTAACTGAAGGTATTGCCGCTTTGGTGATGCTTGGTTATAAAAACTTAATCACCGAAGTCGGCCATCATGCGCCTGGTTTCTATAGTAATGTCTTTTTAGATGGTTCTCTAGAAGATATGGGGATAGCGACTGTTGAAGAATTAGGTCAACGCTTCAGAGAGATGCACGGACTACTAGGACACCTTTCAGGACAAATACCAGGTCTCCTCAGTCCAGCAGGACCTCTAGGACAAGGACAACACTTTGCTATGGCTGGTGCTAAACTTAATCCTGGTGTCCTCTTTCCTGTAACTATCGGAGATGGGGGTTTAGGTGAACCCTATATTATGAGTAGTTTTGGGCATTTTCATACAGCCTATCCTCAAGTTACTAACTTCCTGCCGATCTTAGTTTGGAATGGTTATAGTCAAGAGCATCACAGTATGGTCTCTACCAAAACCAATAACCAAATGGTTAAATATTGGCACGGTAATGGTTTTGCTGAAGTAATTCTAGTGGATGCTAAAGACTATGATGATACCGAACAAGTCGGGGATTATGTGGATAGCACTCAATTCTCCTTTAAAAGACGTTTAGCCTTTATGAAAGAGGTTCTAGAAGCTACTGATAAAGCCGCTCAACTAGCTCTAAGCGGGACATTGACTGTTTTAATCATTAAACAACTCAAGGGCGCAGGAGTCCATAAAAGAGGCGCTCAGTCTCATAACCTCTACCCTGGAGATACCCTAGATAAAGACTACATTGTTAAAGCTTTGCAAGAAAGGGCACTCTCCCCTGAAGCTTGGCAAGTAGTACGGGCTAATTGGCAAAGGGCTGCGGGTGGTCGTGCATCTGAGCAAGTTGTCACAGAAAAAGTGCTTCCGCTAGCTGATTTAGGAACATTACCTGTGAGTGAATATGCCCTAGGTGAGAAAAAAGTCGCCACAACAGTAATGGGAGAGTTGGTTGTTCATGTTGGTAAAGCTGATGCTAATTTTATCGTTACTAATGCTGATGGAAATGCTGCATCAGGTATCAATAATATCAATGTAGGCTTAAAAATCATTCATCCTACTCCTGATGAAATTTATTTCCAACAACCACAAGGACAGGTCTATGAACCCCTCAGTGAGGATGCTTGTGCAGGTCTAGCTGCAGCAAGTGCGCTGTTTGGTTCTCGCAGTCTCTGGTGTTCCTATGAGTCCTTTGCGGTCAATGGTCTACCTATTTGGCAAACGGTGACCCAAGCAATGGCAGAATTACGCCGTCCCACCCCTTCTACAATTACCCTCTTTACAGCAGGTGCTTTAGAACAGGGACGGAATGGCTGGACACATCAACGTCCTGAAATAGAGAACTATTTTGCAGCTATGATGCGTAATGGGAATATTTTTCCTCTCTTCCCCTGTGATGCTAATAGTATTCAAGTCTGTTATCAATGGGCACTCTCTACTAGTAATAAAGGTATTACCATTACCGCTAGTAAGTCACCTCTACCTATTTTGAGTACCTTTGAGCAAAATCAGCAAGCCTTAAAAGATGGTGGTTTTATTCTGCAAGAGACTACAGGCAGTAAAAAAGTAGTTTTTGCCGTCATTGGAGATATGACCCTGATCCCAGTTTTAGCTGCAGCTAGTCAATTAGCAGAGGCAGGTATTGGGGTAAGAATTGTCTCGATCATCAGTCCCCGTCGTCTCTATCGTCCCACAGATATAGCCTGGTCAACCTGTAGCGAGGCTGATGGTCATTTTCTAGATAATAGTGGGTTTGAAAGTCTCTTCGGTGGAGATGCCCTTATTGCCGTAACTGGTGGGACTAGCGCTATGTTAGAACCTATCTTATTACGCAGTAGTTCTCCTCGCGATACCTTCGCCTGGAAACGTGGAGAAACCACCAAGAGTGCTGATGATTTGATGGCTTATAATGGCTTAACAGCAGAAGCTTTAACAGAGCGCGCTTTATCTCTGCTTAAATAGATATTGTTGATGGGAGTGGGTAGATAACTCACTCTCTGGGACAGTATTTTAGAGGGTATTTGGGTCTATACCTAATTCCCTTAATTTCGCAGCCAAACGCTCGGTTTCTTGTTTAGCTTCTGCTGCTTCCTGTTCTGCCATGGTCGCTTTAAATCTTTCTTCTGCTGTTTCTTGTTTAGCTATAGTAGCTGCTTCTTCTAAAGTAGGGACTAACTCTCCTTGCTGAGTAAAAAATCTTAATACTCCCCCGTATACTCCCAAATATAACTCTAATTGTTGACTCCATAAATAGCCTTGACTATTTTCTGCTATCTCTTTGTACTGACCATCTACTAGATGAAATCCTTTTAATTCTTGTGCCTCTGGGTCAAACCAAAAGTAATCAGGTGTCCTAAATGTATTTTGATAAATTTCTTTTTTTAAGCCTCGATCTGTCTTAGCTGTACTGGTTGAGAGGATTTCAATAATCAGATTAGGATACTTGCCCTCTTCTGCCCAAACTACCCAACTTTTCCGCATCTTGCGTTCGGTTCCTAAGACCACAAAAAAGTCAGGTCCTCGAAAATATTCTGATTTAAGTTGATTTGGGCTGTAATAGATAGTTAAGTTTCCAAAAGCATAGAAGTCATTTCTTTGACTCCATAACCCTTCTAGAGACTGGAGCAGTAGCATTATTTGTCTTAGATGTAGTTCTGTTTCCAAGGGGGGTTCATCACTATATATCTCACTTGGGGGAAAGATTACTTCTATCGATTCTCTTTCTTGGGCAATAGTCATAGTCTATTTTACCTTAGACTCTTTGTCTAGCTTGATTTTAGCAGTCTTGTTACTAT
>CASBQB010000093.1 GCA_949127655.1 Chroococcales cyanobacterium PMM_0086
AAAACCTCGTTCCAAGTTTCCTGCCAGAAAACCAATTCACAGAGGAACAGGTCTCAAAAAAGCCCCTCTCTCTTTTACTATTCTAAGTACTGCTTAAAGCTTAACCAAGAAGTATTGGTATGAGACTGGTCGCAAAGTCACACAAGACTTCAAACAATTCATGGATATTGTGTTTGACGATTATTTGCCTCAATGGAATTACAAAGCAGTCCCGCAGACTTCTTAATTCTGTATCTTATTTAATTCTCATTCCTTAAGTCTCAAACGGCCTCGGTCACTTTCAATAAATACCTTCATAAGTTCACACAGTTATACTCAAAAATCCGTGATAACTTGAAGCCCAAAACAGCCAAAAACGGTCGATATGGTAGGATGTTGTTGACCGCAGAAAGTGAGCTTCAAAGTTATCTTTGAACCACAAAAGCTTTACTAGCAAAGGATTTAAGCCCGACTCTTCTAGATCCTGCGGATCGGAATGACAGGAATTGAACCTGCGACCCCTTCGTCCCGAACGAAGTGCGCTACCAAGCTGCGCTACATCCCGCAAATTACATTTATCTAAACTAGCATATTTTCGGTCCCCGATTCGGGCAAAATGGTTAATGTTCTCTTAATAATTTAACAATGCAACTTGTTACCGATTACTTTTGTGCTTACTGTGGAGAGAGTAATACTACCTTTGTGGATCTCACAAGCGGAATGTCTCAAAATTATATAGAAGACTGTCAAGTTTGCTGTCGTCCTAACCTTCTTTATATTTCTATTGACGAAGATACTCTAGAAGTAGAAATCAGTAGTGACTATCAAGAGTGAGAATTAATCTATGGCCGATTTATTTAAAATTGGGTATTCTAGTGGAATTGTTCATCTTCAAAACTATCTTTATGATAATCCCCACCAGAAAACCAAGGTAGGGGAATAGACATAGAAATACCTTCTTCTTGATAGCGTTTCTTTAACTTTTTAATAAAATCATGCTTAACTTGTAGATGTTCAAACTGAGTAGCTTCTCTGACTTTTAAATAGACATTTAAAACAATATTCCAATAGTCAAAATTATGATAATAAAGAGAGGCAGATTCAAATAGATCATGACTTCTGGAAATCTCTTCAGCTACTTCTCTAGTCAGTGTTTCTAATAATTCTAAATCTGTTTCATAGCGTACCATAACTCGAATCGATAAAACTATCTCTTTCTTTCTTAAGCTGTAATTTCTTAAACTTGAGCCCAAAATTTTAGTATTAGGAATAATCATATAACTTTGGGTGATTTCTTGCAGAACAGTATGTCTTAAATCAATATCAACAACATAACCCTCTTCTCCTGTGTTTAATTGAAGATAATCACCAGGTTGAATTTTTCCTGAAGTAATAATATTAATCCCAGACATTAAGTTACTCAGGGTTGCTTGGAGTGCTAAACCTAAAGAAACACCCCCAACTCCTAAAGCAGTCAGTAGGGGAGTAATAGCAATCCCTATTGACTGTAAAATAATCAAGGTACCCAGACTGAAAATAACTATTTTAATTAGAAATTCAAAAAGAGTAGTTAGGGGAAACATTCCCTCATTTCTCTGCGTATAGAGTCTGAGACACTCCACAAAAACATCAGCAACAAGAAAAGTTGCCGAGCCTAAAAAAATCATCAAAGTGATCTTTTCTAGAATGAGCGCAACACCAGGACTGAAAGATATACTATTAATAGCTAACCCTACCCCTGCTAAAACAAACCAGAGAAGAGATACTCTTTGTAGGGCATTTAAGAAAATATCATCTAATAACCAGGGGGTTCGTTGAGTAAGTTTGCTGACTTGTTTGAGAAGTTGTCTTTCAAAAAGTAGTCCCAATAAAAGACTCCCAAACAAAAAAGCAAGAGGTGCAATTAGACTACGAAGAAAAGACACTCTCTTAAGCTACACTCAAGAGAGTGTTCCTCGATAAATTCTTTCTGTCTGTTCTAGAGGGAGATGACTGTAACCATGACCATTTGAAGTGGTTATATCTATAGATTCTACTTCAATTGTTTCTGTCGGAATTACATAATTATAGTGCTTACTGATTGGGCAACTTGGATGGAGACTATATTCAGCTTCAAGAGGAATTATATGACTATGCGGGGGGACAAATTCATGTGAAACTGGATCATAGGCTAAGACTGTACCTGTCTCTAACTCATAAAACCAACCATGTATAGATAAATTTCCTTTGTGCAAACGAGAATGCACTACAGGATAAGTCTGAATATTCTCTAATTGGGTCAGAACATTTTGCTCAATTGTTGTATTTAATAACTCTTCACCTTCTAAGTCTTGATAATTATCTTTGATTAGACGACGGGTAGCTTCAGCGTGTTGTAACCATTTGTAAACTAAGGGCATTTTCTCTTCTAGTGCCTCTATTTTAAGTAGTCCTTTCATCGCTCCACAATGGGAATGTCCACAGACAATCACTTGTTGAATATCTAAAGCTTGTATGGCATACTCTATAGAAGCTCCCTCTCCACCGTTAGCTGCACCATATGGAGGAATAATGTTACCTGCATTGCGAATAACAAAAAGTTCGCCCACTTCTAGCTGTGTAATCAGATTTGGATCAATACGTGAGTCAGAACAGGTTATAAAGAGGACACGAGGGTGTTGTCCCTGTGCTAACTCTTCAAAGAGTTGTTTATGAGTTCTAAAATAGCCGGTTTGAAATTTATGTAATCCATCGATAATTTTTTTCATAAGTAGATAACTTAATTTAAGTTTTCAGGTTCACTTTGCAACTCTTTCAGCCTAGCCAAAACTTCTGGAAAACCTGGTTTAAGTTCAATGGCCTTGTGATAACTAGTTATTGCTTCAGCAGGACGATTAAGCATTTCTAAAACATAACCCCGATCATACCAAGCTTGAGAGTGAGCAGGTTGAATTTGTACCACTTTGTCCCAACAATCAAAAGATTCTTGAATGCGGTTAGTGCTATAGAATACATTAGCTAGCCCATTCCAAGCCAAGTGATCTTGAGGGTTGAGATTAATTGCTTGATCATAACTAGCTAGTGCTTCATCCCAACGATATAAATTAGTTAGAGCATTCGCTCGATTATACCAAGCCTTGGGTAGTTGAGGATTTAGCGAGAGAACTTGATCCCAACTTGCTATTGCTTCTTCTAATTGACCTTGATTAACTTGTTCTAATCCCAAGTTAAACCAATACTCAATATTTCCAGTATTTTGTTCATCTTGAGTTTCTTGGGATTTTTCTAACCAAACATCAAGGATTTTTTGTGGTTCAAGAGTATCTATTCCAAGTTGCGCGGAAACCTCTTGAGCAAATTCTGTATTTTCTTGTAGTAGCCCGAATACTTGTTCTATAGTTAGAGGTTCTTGGTTATTATTGGCAAAATTCGGCTCTGTTTGTAAAGCCTCGTCAATCTCAGTACCTTGATATTCCCAGCCTTCTCCCTCTGAGTTACGAGTAAAAATTTGTCGTCCAATACCGTAGCAAAGATCCCCAATTTTTGTCAATCTGGGAATAGACTGAGCCAGTTCTCCTAATCTCATCATTCGTGCAGCTAATTGGTGGTTAGGCGCGCTTGAATCTAAAACCCTTTGTCCAAATCTATCTAACCATTCTAGCCAATCTCTTTGTTTAGTCCTATTTTCTAGTTGTTCAAAGAACTTGAGAACTCTTCCTTGGTGCCAACCACGAGATACCCCTTCTAGTAACTGACTGAAGAGAAATTCATAATCTGTATCTGTCAAAGGTGGCAGAGCAATATCAGTATTTTTGTTCTTTCTAAGATTAGAAGAACTTGAACCAGAGAATAATCGTCTAAAGAAGCGTTTTAAAGATCGCCAAATCTGTTTAATCGATTCAAACATTCAATTGTTTTTGGATTGCTTCTGAGTTTAATGTTATCAGGCTGAGTCACCTGCCAAAAGAGAATGTAAATTTACTACCCTCCCAATAATAGCAATAGCAGGGGCTTCAAACCCCCTTTGACTGATTTGCTCTAAAATCGTGGCTAGGGTACCAATTAATTCTTCTTGAATAGGTAATGTTCCCCAGCGAATTAGAGCAATAGGGGTATCTAGAGAGAGTCCTGCGGCTTCTAATTGGGGAATGATACTAGAGAGATTATGAACCCCCATATAGATCACAATTGTTTCGGAACCTTGAGCTAGAGCAGTCCAGTTGATCTGTGGGCGATATTTCCCGGCTGACTCATGTCCGGTTACAAAGGTAACAGATGAAGCATAGTCTCGATGTGTGACTGGAATTCCGCTATAAGCTGGGGCAGCAATTCCAGAGGTAATACCCGGTATAACTTCTACCGGAATACCCGCTTTAATTAAATCGGACATTTCTTCTCCTCCTCTGCCAAAGACGAAAGGGTCTCCTCCTTTGAGACGCACCACGACTGCATTTTGCTGGGCCTTAGCAATGAGTAGCGCTGTTGTTTCTGCTTGTGATGAAGAGTGACGACCCCTTCTTTTACCAGCGTTGATCTTTTCTGCCTGTGAACCAATCATGGCTAAAATAGGTACACTTACTAGCGCATCGTAGATGACTACATCAGCCATTTCTAAAAGAGCTTTTCCCTTAATTGTCATCAGTCCTGGATCACCTGGACCTGCACCTACTAGATAAACTTTTCCACTAGTTGAGGGTATTTGTGTCATTTGAGGATTTCTTCTACAATGAGTGAGGCTAGTTCTAGGGTTGGACTTAAGGGTGGACTTAATTGGAATTGTACTTCTGGGTAATTAATCTGTAGATCTTCTACTTCTTCTTGGAGTGATTGAGTAATCCCTCCTTCAAAAATAAAGTAAGGAACTATGTCAATAGAAGTTGCTTTCTGGGTGATCAGTTGCTCAACTATGGTCTTTAAATGCGGTTCTCTTGACCAGTAGGCTATCAAAGCCACTAATTGAGATGCTACAGACTCACAAGCTTGATTTCCCCCTTTGAGACTGCTTCCATGTGCTACTAAGATGCGCTTTTGATGCTCATTATTCAAATTAGCCCTAGAATTGAGGACTTGAAAGAGATTTTCCAGTAACCTTGTCAAGCCTTGATAACTTCCCAAATAGGGTAATATTTCTAAATCGACTTTTGCTCCTAGTTTTTCTTGTGCTTCGGCTATTTCTTTGGGGATATCTTCTTGAACATGTACTCCGGGCAGCAAAAACAGTGGCAGAATTTTTAAATGTTTTCTTGTCTCACCATTATCTCTTTGAGCTATTTTCTCAATTTGTTGGCAGAGGGAATATTCTCCTAGTTCTAGGTTAGCTGTTTCTATTAAAATTCTTTGGGCTGCTTTTTTGCATTCGAGCTGTTGTCTGATTTCTTCAACCAGCAAACAGAAGCTGTTTTGACTTTGTTTATTTCTGCTGCCATGACTCACTAGGACGTATATAGAAGGTCGCTTCAACGCTTTTTTTCTTTTCTTTAAAGATTCTATTATATTTTAACTTAACAGTAACTTACCAATCTGTATCTAAAATCTCAGTTGAATTTCTTGAAAATGAATACAGTAAATTTGCTAAAATATTCACTAGGTAAGGGGCATAGTTATTTGAACCAAGCATGCAAGGAACACTAGCTGAGATAGATATATGTAGTATTTTTAATCTAATTAAATTAGGGCAGCGTACAGGAGTTCTGTATATAGAGCCATACTCCAAGTCTGGATTTAGAAAGAGAGTTGAAAGCAATTATGACAGCGTATTGGGTAAAAAAGAAGAGTTAAACTCGCTATATTGGTTTGTTTTTTTTGTAGATGGAAAAATTGTTTACATAGCAGATCAAAGCAGTCCATTTCTCCTGCGGTTACAAAATTATTTACAAAGATATAAAGTAGAGGAATTTTTCAATTCAGTTAAAGAAATTCCAATAGCGACAGTCAATGATCCAGAGTATGCCTATTTATGGCTACTACTTGAGAAGAAGATGCTCACTCTCGAACAAGTGCGTAATATTGTAGAAAGTATGATTGAAGAGAGCTTATTTGAACTATTGAGCATTCATCAAGCTTCCTTTATCTTTGAAATAGGACAACCCCTAAGCCCGCAATTAGTATCATTAGAAATAAGTTCTTTAACTAAGGGAATTGTGCAAAAGATTCAACAATGGAAGAGTTTTTTTCCAATATTAAGCTCACCAGATCAAAGCTTTATCATTGTCAACGAGGCAAAACTCCAAACAAAATTAACTCCAGTAGCATATAAGAGATTAGCGTATTGGGCAGATGGACGCACTTCACTGCGGAAAATATCACGTTGTCTAGATACAGACTTCTTATCTCTAGCTAAAGTGATTTATCCCTATGTAGAGAGAGGTTGGATTAACATGATTCATCCAAAAGGAATCCCTAGAGCAAATGTTCGTCAAAACCTAGAACCACAAAGTACGCACATTGTATGTATAGATGACGACAAAATTGTCGAAGAAAAGGTTAAACAAGTCCTAGAAAGTGAAGGTTACAAAGTCACGACGATCAGAGACCCCTTAGAAGCTCTCAGCAGAATTTTTAAACTTCAACCGGATTTAATTATCTGCGACATTACAATGCCAGATCTAGATGGTTATCAAGTCTGCGCTATGTTAAGACACTCCCATGCTTTTAAACAAACTCCTATCATCATGTTAACGAGTAACGAGAACTTTATCGATAGAGTCAGGGCCCAGATGGTAGGAGCAACAGACTATCTGACTAAACCCTTTGGGGATAAGGAGTTAATCTATCTGATCGGAAAATACATCAAGCGGTTAAGCACATCTACAATTAAACAAGATAATCACAAGACTCAATAAGAAGATTTAACCAGATAGGCGATACTGTTAGAAAGATTAAACCCGTTATTATGACTTTTCTTAGGACTTAATTATTTATGAACGAAATTTTAGTAGTAGAGGATAATTTATCTCAACGTGAAATGATTGCAGACTTACTCAAAAATAATGGAATGAGTGTGACCGTTGTGGGTGATGGGATCGAAGCCTTAAAACAAATTGGCAAGTCTAAGCCAGATTTGGTCGTTTTAGACATTGTAATGCCTAATATGAATGGATATGAACTATGTCGTAGGCTCAAAAATGATCTCAAAACAAAAGACGTTCCTATAGTTATGTGCTCTTCCAAAGGAGAAGATTTTGATCGCTTTTGGGGTTTGAGAAATGGAGCAGATGCTTATATAGTCAAACCTTTTCAACCGAAAGAACTAGTCGGTACAGTTAAACAGCTATTAAGAAGATAGAAACACGGAGATTAAATCAATGCCTGAGAGGACCGACTTTTTTACAAGCAATACCCAAGAAATAGAAACACAACTGCAAGCCCTACAACCCCCACAAGGTGAATTACACTTAAGGTTTTATGTGCCCTCATATGAAGAATTTGCTCTGCCAGCAACTGGAGTAAGAGAAGTTATGCTGCAGTGTCCTGAAGAATTTACCCCGATTCCCAATACATCTCCACTACTTTTGGGAACTATTAATCTAAGAGGCCAAATTATTTGGGTAGCTGACTTGGGACAATTCCTGGGTTCACCGACTCCTTTGAATATCAATAAACCAGAAATTTCCGTAATAGCAATCGAAGATGAAGAAACTATTTTAGGATTAGCAATAGAACGTTTAAGTGAAATGCAATGGTTAGATATTCAACAACTACAACTCTCAACAAATATACCAGATCAAATAGCCCCTTATGTTCAAGGTGAGTGGATTTTTGGTGTTGAACCTAAAAAAGTTGTCAGGCTCTTAGATCATGAAGCAATTTTACGTTCAGCACGTTGGGCAGCATAAAAAGGATACAGAGGAAGCTAAATCCTCAATCAGAAAAAGTCTAATAATGAATGTAAGGGAGAGCAAAATTAAGTGACACCAGAAACAGATTACAAAGAACGCTACAAGAAGGCTCATACAGCCTATTGTGATGGCGATTTAGAGAAAGCTAATGGAATTATCAGTGAAATGTCCCAAGAATATCCCGAAGATGCGAATATTCTTTTATTACAGGGACATATCAACGTCAGCTTACAAAATTGTGGACTAGCAAGAGAATACTATCAAGCAGTTTTAAATCTAGCTGAGCGATCTGAACTAAGAGACTACGCACTACAAGGACTAGCTCAAGTACAAAAGATAGAGAGTACTCAAGAACTAAAGGAAGTCAGCCTAGAAAGAACCGACGAATTTATCAGCAGTCAAGCAGCTTGGCCAACACAGCTTTCGGATGAAGATCCTTCGGATTTTATCAACTGGTCGCCAGAAGAAGACAACGGGGCATCTAGTTGGGGTACGCCCAGTGAAATAGACTGGGATAGCAGTATTTTTAGTGATGATGACGCAGGTGAACCCACTATCGGCTCAAAATCAGAAAGTAATCAAGTGACCACTGAAGAAGAGCCTATATTTTCTGACTTGCCATTATTTAAGAAAACAGGTAATCAAGTCAAAAATTCTACTGGTGAAAATTTTGACTCATCCCCAGAAAAACGCCCAAAAGAAGCGTTTGCTTTTGACCAGCAGCAAAGTCAAGAAAGTACAGATTATGCCTACCCAGGGATGGTTGAGTCTTCTACTTTTATTGTTTCTTCAGATCTCTCTCAAGAAGAGACAGCGGCATCTCCAAGCGACAAGAACTCAGATTTTAACTTTGATGAACCGGCAGAAACAGGAGACGACAGTTTTCTAAAGAATCTAGATTCACTCGATCCTAATGATTTAGAGAATATCTCTAGATTCGATATCACAGACATAAGTAAAGGACTTCCTGAATCAGATCTTTTTGGTCGTACTAGTGACGAATTGAATAGTTCGGCCTTGCTCACCCAAGGGGCAACTACTGCAATGACGGAGGGAATAACTGACCATCCAGGAAAGTCATTACCACCACAACCTACCAAATCTGGACTCTGGATTAAACCAACCCCAGAGGTTAATCAAGGGAAATTCGCTTGGTATAAAAATGCTCCCCTTAGACGCAAACAATGGATAACAGCAGCCTTGGCAGGAATAGCGCCAATGTTGACAATTCTGGTAATTACCCTAGTCGCTTCAGTAAATAAGCCCAAAAAAGAGACCCCGCAATCAGTCGCTACATCAACTAATGTCAAGAATGAACGCAACAATAGTCTTTCTCTAGCCAACCCAGCAGTCCTCTGGTTGATTTTCGGTTCAGGAATAGCCAGTTTTATGACAACCCTCCTGATCGGACAACTTACCCTAACCGAAGCGAAAAAGGCTCTAGATGATTTACAAAATCAACTCAGTAATATCTCAGAAGGCGAATTTAACGTCAAAGCGACTATTTACTCAGAAGATGAATTAGGACAACTCTCAGCCCGTTTTAACCAAGTTTCTAGAGTTATTCTGACAGCGACTAGAGAAGCTCAAAGACGTGCCGAAGAAACAGAAGGCTCCAAAAATGAACTACATCGTCAAGTAATTAGACTACTAGATGATGTAGAAGGAGCAGCCAGAGGGGATTTAACAGTACAAGCTGAAGTTACTGCAGATGTTCTAGGAGCAGTCGCTGATGCTTTCAACTTGACCATTCAAAACCTCAGAGAAATAGTTAGGCAAGTTAAAAAAGCCTCTAAACAAGTAAATACGGCTTCTACAGAGAGTGAATCTTATGCAAGAAACCAGTCCAGTGATGCCCATCGGATGGCTGAAGAATTGGCAGTAACGCTTAATTCAGTCCAGTTAATGACAGAGTCTATTCAAAGAGTGGCAGAAAGTGCCCGTCAAGCAGAGGAAGTAGCTAGAACCTCATCAGTAACAGCTATCCGAGGCGGAGAAGCCGTAGAAAGAACCGTTGCTGGAATTCTGCAAATTCGAGAAACAGTATCTGAAACAGCTAGAAAGGTTAAACGTTTAGCAGAAGCTTCTCAGGAAATCTCTAAAATTGTGGCAGTCATTTCTCAGATTGCCTCTCGAACAAATTTACTAGCCTTGAATGCTTCAATAGAAGCAGCTAAAGCGGGCGAAGCTGGTCGAGGTTTTGCGATAGTAGCCGATGAAGTCCGTCAGTTAGCGGATCGCTCCGCTAAGTCTCTTAAAGAAATCCAACAAATTGTACTACAAATTCAAAGTGAAACAGGGCTAGTAATGTCCGCAATGGAAGAAGGGATTCAACAAGTCTTAGATGTTACCGATAAGTCAGAACTAGCCAAAAAGTCTCTTGACGATATCATCACAGTTTCCAATCGTATTGATTATTTGGTACGATCTATTACTGGTGATACAGTAAGACAAAGAGAAAATTCCCGCACTGTAGCCCAAGTTGTCCAAGCAGTAGAATTAACAGCCCAAGAGACAGCACAAGAATCTCAACGGGTAGCAGGAGCTTTACTTAACTTAGTCAGTATCTCTCAAGATCTTCTAGTATCTGTAGAGAGATTTCGTATTGATGTCAATGAAACCCAAGTATAAGTAATTTATGACTCAAAGCAAACGCTCTAGTAATCAAGGATTAGCCACTTTGAGTGGGCGCACATTTTCAGCCGTCTTCTTAGCCGGACAAATCTTGTGGCATTTGCTCCAAGGCCGTATTCATAGACGCAATACTATAGAACAAATGTGGCAAGTCGGGCCAGGTTCGTTGAGCCTCGCTCTAGTTACAGCCGCTTTTGTGGGCATGGTTTTTACTATTCAAGTAGCGCGTGAATTCATCTATTTTGGCGCTGGAAGTGCGGTAGGTGGAGTTTTAGCCATCTCCTTAACCAGGGAATTAGTCCCAGTTTTGACCTCTCTAGTCATCGCCGGACGTGTTGGTTCAGCCTTTGCTGCAGAAATTGGCACAATGAAAGTAACAGAACAAATAGATGCTCTTTATGTACTCAAAACAGACCCTGTAGACTATCTGGTTACCCCTCGTCTGCTTGCTTGTACCATTATGTTACCAATTTTAACCCTACTATCTTTATTGACGGGTTTAGGAGGAGGAATTATTATTGCCAATAGTTTTTACAATATTTCACCCTCTGTATTTATAAATTCAAGTCGCAATTTTTTACAGGTGTGGGATGTTGTTAGTGCCCTGATCAAATCGGCTACTTTTGGGGCACTAATAGCTGTGATTGGCTGTAGTTGGGGACTGACAACTACAGGTGGCGCTAAGGGAGTTGGACAATCAACCACAACAGCAGTTGTAATGTCTACTTTGTCCATCTTTGCCGCTAATTTTTTCCTGAGTTTACTACTATTTCGAGGTACAGGTCAAGCTAAGATCAACTAAGGAAAAGGAGAAATTGGTTTTTTGGTCTAAAAATATTGCAAAATGTAAAGATGAAGTTCTTTTCAATGATTCCGTGAACCAAGCTGTTCAAGAACAAGTCAATGTCATCCAACGATTTTTTGTGTTTTTTCTGTTGATTGCCTTTTGTGCAACCACACTCACTCTTAGTTGGTTCTTCCGGCAAAGCTCAAATCCTTATCTTCAAGAGGTTCTCTCAATCTCAGGTGACAGGTCTAAGGGGGAATTAATTTTTAAAGTTAACTGTGCTGCTTGTCACGGTCTACAAGCTAATGGCATAGTTGGGCCAAGTCTACAAAATGTCCCCAAACGTAAATCTAAAAAAGGACTAGTTGAACAGGTGATCAGTGGGAAAACTCCACCAATGCCCAAATTTCAACCTAGTCCTCAAGAAATGGCAGATCTACTAGTTTACTTAGAGTACCTTTAGATATCTAAGTCTGTTAAGTTCATTCTTGCTCCATGCGTCTCAATGAATTCTCTTCTCGGTGCGACTCGATCACCCATCAGAACGGTAAAGACTCGATCAGCTTCTGCTGCATCATCTATTTCTACTCGTTTTAATGTTCTTGTCTCCGGGTTCATCGTAGTTTGCCAAAGTTGTTCGGGCATCATTTCTCCTAGACCCTTAAACCTTTGAATGTTATAACTGGCATTAGCGGGAAATTCACTCAGTTTTTGTTGAAGTTCCCGATCACTATAACAGTAATAATGATTTTTACCTCTTTCGAGTTTATACAGAGGCGGACAAGCTATGTATATATATCCCTGATCCGCTAAGTCTCTTTGATATCGATAGAAGAAAGTTAACAGCAAAGTCCGAATATGTGCCCCATCTACATCAGCATCCGTCATAATAATGATCCGATGATAGCGTAACCCAGATACATCAAATTCTTCTCCTCTAATCCCTAACCCCAAAGCGGTGATTAAGGCTTGAATTTCTGTATTCTTATAAATCTTAGAATCATCTGTTTTCTCAATATTAAGGATTTTCCCCCTTAAAGGTAGGATTGCTTGAAAACGTCTATCCCGTCCTTGTTTTGCACTGTTATGGACGAATACCCCACAAGAGAGAGCAAAATTATGAGTATGGGGAACCTCGGCATCATAGACATCAATTTTTTCTT